>CABQXG010000095.1 GCA_902468045.1 uncultured Collinsella sp. | reverse complement strand
GTGCGGCCGAGGGCGCCGTACTCAACCATGAACTTGAGTCGTTAGGCATCGAACCGGCAACGGCAGCACGCATCCGCCGCGCGCTTCTGCCCGAGGAACTGGGGTATAACCAGCGCGTTGTCGACACTGTTGCGCGCGGCTCCCATTGGCAGCAGCTCAACTGCGCCATCCAGGACGGCGTTCGCTGCCGCATCACCTATCGCTCGCTTGGCGACGGGCACGCGCGGGAGCGCACCATTGACCCCCTGTGCATTATGACGAACGGCGATAGCATGTACCTGGTAGCCTGGGACACCGAGCAGGATGCGCAGCGCCGCTATCGCCTCGACAAGATCGAGGATATCGTCCTGACCGACGACTCGGTCGAGCGGCACCACTCAAAGATTACGACCCTTCAAGACTCGCTTGCGAAAGCGGGACGCGAAACAAAGCTCGCGATGCCGCTCAATCTTGCCGACCATCTAGATTGGGCGGGCATCACATCGGTCAATCGGGCTGACGAGGACACGGCGATCGTAACCGTCCGCTACACGTCCGAAGCGTGGCTATTTGCCCAAGTAATGGCAAAGGGCGGAGCCATCCGCATCATGGATGACCCCGCCTTGTCAAAGCGCCTGTGCGACTATGCGGAGACGCTCGTCTGTCCGCTCTAATGCCGTCGGTCGTGCGCCTGTCGCCATAACTGCAGGTAGTGGCCGATCTGGGCTGACTCGATACGCTGGTATGAACTGGTGGGCAGCGATGTCAAAAACTTCTTGCCATACCCCTTCGTCACCAGGCGAGGATCCGCCAAGATCAGCACACCGCTATCGGTCGACGAGCGAATCAAACGCCCCGCGGCCTGCTTGACCTCGAGCACCGCCTCGGGTAGCGAATAGCGCGCCCAAGCACGGTCCTCACGCAGGTTACGCTCGCAGGAGAGCGGATCGGTAGGGCTGGAGAACGGCAGCTTGGGAATGATGACACATCGCAGCGTCTCACCGCTGGCGTCAAAGCCCTCCCAAAAGGCCTTGAGAGCGAAGAGCGACGAAGCCGGCTCGTTGATAAACCGGTCGCGTAAGCGACGAGGAGATGAGTTGCGCTGTTGGCAGTTGAGCTCCAGGCCCGCACGGGCAAGCTTGGGCTCAACGCGAGCGTACAGGTCCTCCATGTCGCGCCGGTTGGTGAACAGCGTGAGCACCGATCCGCCCATGGCGAGATGCGCATCGACCAGCACATGTTCAAGGGATGCCAGATATGCCTCGCGGTCGCGCAGATCGGGAATATCTCCGGCGACGACTACGGCCATGTTCGAATCGAAGTCGTAGCTCGAATCCAAGTGCAGCGATGAGGATGTTGAAGCACCGATGCGATCGAGCCCGACAGCATGGTTGAAGTGTTCAAAGCTTTTGGACACCGTCATGGTCGCTGAGGCAAAGATAGCCGTGTGAACCTCGGGCAGCCACTCGGTTGCCAAGGCCTCGCCAATGTCGATGCGCTCTGCGGTCATCGACTCTCCGCCGGCACGCAGCCTGCGATTGACCTGCAGCGAATACACGTAGTGTTCATCGGTGCCATCAATGATGAGTTTGAGGTTCTCGGCCAGCTCGTGCAGGCGGCGCGAGATATCACCCAGGTCGACAACGACCTCGGGCTTGTCGGCGGCGACGGCTTGCACCAGCGCGTCGACGCTCTTGTCAGCTTGTTCCAATGCGTCGATGGCAGTGTAGGCCGACTGTAAGAAATCATGCCAGTCGTCAGATTCGCGCAGCTCGGGACCAATCCATAGATTGGCGTTGTCATAACCCCCACGGGCACGACGGCCAAGCTCGCGGACACCATCAAACACGTCGGCGATTGCCATGCTCGCGCGCGCGACGGTAGACGTCGCTTTGGCAGTAAGTCCCAGATAGAGTGTAGAGCCTTCGGATGTCGCCAAATCGCGAGAAACCTGGCTCAACGCGCCAGTGCTCGAGCCGCCCAGACGCTCAAACAGAACGTGCGATTCGTCCGCCGAGACCACGCGCGCCCACTGACGACGCGCCTCGCGCTCGATAGAATGGGCCTCGTCGATTACCCAATGACGAATCGGAGGCAAAATCCTCCCTTCGGCCGCAACATTGCGGAACAGCAGAGAATGGTTCGTAACAACCACATCGGCATGCGCCGCACGACGGCGTGCGCCGTGGACGAGGCATTTATCAGGGAAAAACGGGCAGAGGCGACGAGCACACTCGCGCGAGGCCGTCGTAAAGTCGGGACGGTTGACGCTGCGCCAGCGGATGCCAAGCGAATCAAGGTCGCCGTCGGCTGACTGGCAGACGTACGCCATGATCACGGCAGCCGCCGTAAGTGTGTCGGCGGGATCACGCTTGGTGGTGATTTCGACTTGGCCGCGGCTCATACGCTCAAGTTTGCGCAAACATGGATAGTGGTCGTACCCCTTCAATGCGCAAAACGACAAGCCACCCGGCAGTTGCTCGGCAAGTTTTGGCAGCTCATGGTACATGAGCTGGTCGGCGAGGTTATTCGATTTGGTCGCAATGCCAACAGTGATGTTATTACGTCGCGCCGCCTCGGCAAAAGGCACCAGATAGGCCATCGACTTGCCGACGCCCGTGCCCGCCTCGATCACGCGATGGGTACCAGTGACCAGCGCATCGCGCACCTCAACCGCCATTGCGATCTGCTCATCACGCGGCTCGTAGGTGGGATACATGCGATTGACCAGGCCACCTGGCGCATAGTCTGCCTCAATCTCCTCACGACTCGGCATCTTGAGGACCGGCAGTTCGTCGGCGTCCACTCGATCGTCGGCGCGATCTGCCCTGAGAACGTCAGCACGAGCGGCGCTGAGAGAGAAGATAGAACCAGGGTTCTGCCCTGCCAAGAACGAGAAGATAGGACGATAGGACCAGGGCACATCGGGGTGCATGTCGGCCAGGCGCGCCATAAGGCCTTGGGGCAAGTCGGTGAGGGCAACGAGCAACACGCGCCACACGCCGCACAGGGCATCGACATCGGCGTTGGCGCGGTGCGACACCGAATCGCAGCCGAACAGGTCAGCCATAAAAGACAGCTTGTGCGAAGCCAAGCGCGGAAGCGCGATGCGCGATAGCGCCAACGAATCAATCCAGATATCGCTCACGTTGACACCGCCCTTAACCGACTCGATAAACGATCGGTCGAAGGTGGCGTTGTGCGCGATCACCGGACATCCGCCGACAAAATCGGCGAGAGCAGACACGGCTTCAACGGCTGACGGAGCATCGGACACGTCAGCGTTCGTGATGCTTGTGAGCTCGGTAATCTCGGCGGGAATCAGCTGCTTGGGATGCACAAAAGTATCAAAACGCTCTACGACCTCGCGGCCCGAAAGACGGGCTGCGGAGGTCTCGATCAGCTCGGCAACAACGACAGCTCGGTGCGTTCCTCGCGGGTGCCCCGCAGCAGGATCTCGATCAGCTCGTTGTCTTGCACCGACAAACCCGTGGTCTCGGTATCGAGGACGATGACATCCTCCTCGATAAGACCGAACGTCTGCGTCTTGGCGCGCTCGGCGAGCGTGGCATAGGCATCGATGACAAATTTCGGCGTTCCAGGAGATACAGCGTCCTCGATTAGCATGCAACGCCCGCTCGACGAAGGCCCATGCGAATCAGACTGTCACAGACCTGGGGGAACGTCATATCGTCGGTATGGCGGATCTCGTCCGGATACAGCGACGTATCGGTCATGCCGGGAATGGTGTTGGTCTCGAGAATGACGGGGCCGTCTTCACTCACGATAAAGTCGCTGCGCGAGATGCCCAGACAGCCGAGGGCCTTGTGGGCAGCGCAAGCAAGCTCCTGGGCGCGGGCATAGTTTTCAGGCGAAATCTGCGCCGGAATACGATGGATATCCGTAGGGTCGACGTACTTAACGTCCAAATCGTAGAACTCACAGTCCTCAGGCTTGCGAATCTCGACGATCGGCAGGGCGCGCACATCGACCTCGCCGTACACGCCTACCGTAATCTCGGTTCCCTCGATGCACTTCTCGACGAGCACTTTGTCACCATACTCGAATGCCTTCTTGATGGCAGCCGGCAGCTCGGAAGGCTCATGCACCAGCGAAATGCCGTAGCTCGAACCATTGACAGCAGGCTTCACGAAGCAGCGTTCGCCACAGACCTCGACGATATGGTCGATATCGATCTCATCGCCCGACTCGATCGCAATGCCGGGGGCAACGGGAATGCCCGCCTTGGCGTACAGGAGCTTCGAGACCTCCTTGTCGGCACCGCAGGCGCTGGCAAGCACGCCCGAGGCCGTGTAGGGGATACCCAGGGTCTCCATGGCGCCCTGCATGGCGCCATCCTCACCGCCGGCGCCGTGCATGGCGATAAATGCCACGTCAAAGCCACCGGTCGCCATGGTTACCATAAAATCATCGGCAGCCGTGTCGAGCAGCTCCACCGAAGTGTAGCCGGCCTCCTTCAGGGCCACCACGACGTTCTTTCCCGAATTGAGCGAGATCTCGCGCTCAGCGGAATGACCGCCCGCCAAGACCGCTACGTGCATGTTCTCTAGGCTTTTACCCGGCATGGGCAGACTCCTCCTCTATAATTTCTGCAGCTGATACCATATTGTAGCGATACCCTCTACGTTTCCCCAAAATCGAAAGGCTTCCATGAATCCCAGGACTAAATCTCAGGACATTCGCGACTTGAGCCAAAACGATATTCGCGAGCTTGTTGCCGAACTTGGCCAGCCCGCCTTCCGCGCGAAGCAGCTCATCGAATGGGTCTTTGAGAAGAACGTTTGTTCGTTTGACGATATGACCAACCTTCCCAAGGCTTTCCGCGAGCAGCTTAAAGAGGCTTTTGCCTTTGACACGCCCACTGAACTCACCAAGCAAGTTTCCAAAGATGGCTCGCGCAAGTATCTGCTCGAGTACCACGACGGCGTTTCCGTCGAGACTGTCGGCATGCCCCGTCGCAACAAGCTTTCCGTCTGCGTTTCCACCCAGGCAGGCTGCGGCATGGGTTGTGCCTTTTGCGCTACCGGTCTCAACGGCCTCAAGCGCTCTCTGACCGCTCAAGAGATCGTCGACCAGGTACTTCATGTATCCAACGACTTTGGCGAGCGCTCCACGAGCGTTGTCTTCATGGGCCAGGGCGAGCCGTTTGCCAACTACGACGAGGTTCTCAAGGCGCTGCGAATCCTCAACGACCCCGACGGCATCGGTATCGGTGCTCGTCACCTCACCGTCTCTACCAGTGGCGTTATTCCCGGTATTCGCAAATTGGCCGACATCCCCGAGCAGTTCACGCTTGCTGTTTCACTGCATTCCGCCATCCAGTCGACGCGCAATAAGCTCATGCCCGGTGTTAAGAAGTACACGCTGCTTCGCCTTCACGAGGCGCTTCAGCTCTACACCGAGAAGACTGGCCGCCGCCCGACCTATGAGTATGCCATGATCGAAGGCGTCAACGATACGAATCCCGAGATGCAGGCGCTCTGCGACTTCTGCGAGGGAACGTTGTGCCACGTTAACCTGATTCAGAGGGCAGCCCGCTCAAGCCGTCGCCGATTCATAAGGTTGAGGATCTTCAGCGTCGTCTTGAGTCTCGTGGCATCGAGACCACGATTCGTAACTCCCGTGGTAACGATATTGACGCCGCCTGCGGACAGCTGAAGCAGCGCTTCAAAGTTCAGAAGAACGCATAGGGGAGTCGCACTCCAAAACGTTTCATGTGAAACATCGAACAGTCCCGGTTGCAGGATATGCAACCGGGACTGTTTCATTTATTGACTACAATTTTAGCTTTGCTGCTACTGGTCCCATTTTTTACGGGCAAAATAAGGGGTCCTTGTCTCGTGAATCAGACAAAGACCCTTCAAAATATACTGGGTAATTGTTAGGTACCTAATAGCCTACATTTTCCCATTGGTTGCTAACCCAACCTTGATTAATCTTTGGATTCTTCGTTACCTGAGCAGTACGCATAGCAACATCTTCTGTCATAACATCCATTTTCTTCTTGGAAGTATCGACGATATCCTGCGCACCACGAAGCAAACGACCTCGAAGCTCATCGTCTGTCG
>CABQXG010000094.1 GCA_902468045.1 uncultured Collinsella sp. | reverse complement strand
TCGCTCGCTGTCGTATGTCTATCCTGCGACGCCTCGATTCTTGCGGCGGCAGATACCTAATCCCCTACGACTGGCGGTAATGGTCAAAGAAGTCGGCGAGGTCTTCGAGGGACTCTTTGAGTACTTCCATGCGCGGCAGGTACACGATGCGGAAGTGGTCGGGCTCAGCCCAGTTGAAGCCGCCGCCGCGCGTAATCAGGATCTTCTTCTCGTGCAGCAGGTCAAGGGCGAATTGCTCGTCATCGGTGATGTTGAACTTTTTAACATCCATCTTGGGGAAGATGTAGAACGCCGCACGCGGCTTGACCACCGAGATGCCGTCGATCTTGTTGAGCGCCTCATACACAAAGTTGCGCTGCTCGTAGACACGACCGCCGGGACGGATGTAGTCGTTGACGGACTGATGGCCACCGAGTGCCGTCTGGACGATCGACTGGGCCGGCACGTTGGAGCACAGGCGCATGTTAGAGAGCATGTTGACGCCCATGATGAAGTCGCTCATGCAGCGCTGGTTGCCCGAAAGCACCATCCAGCCAATACGATAGCCCGCGATCATGTGCGACTTGGAAAGGCCGCTAAAGGTGACGCAGGGCAGGTCGGGGGCGAGCGAGGCAATCGAGACGTGCTCGTAGCCGTCCATGCACAGGCGGTCGTAGATCTCATCGGCAAAGATCATCAGCTGATGCTTGCGTGCAATCTCGACGATGCCCTCGAGCACCTCGCGCGGATAGACGGAACCCGTAGGGTTGTTGGGGTTGATGATGACGAGGGCTTTGGTCGCACTCGTAATCTTGGACTCCATATCCTCCAAGTCGGGATACCAATCCGCCTGCTCATCACACAGATAATGTACGGGATGACCGCCGGCAAGGGTTGCGCACGCCGTCCAGAGCGGATAGTCGGGGCTGGGGATCAGAATCTCGTCGCCGTTGTCGAGCAGCGCGTTCATCGAAAGCTGAATGAGCTCGGACACGCCGTTGCCCGTGTAGATATGCTCCATCTGAACGTTGGGCAGGCCCTTGATCTGCGAATACTGCATGATTGCCTTGCGCGCGGAGAACAGGCCACGCGAGTTGGAATAGCCTTCGCAGTCGGGCAGCTGCTGGCGCATGTCCTTGATGACCTCATCGGGCGTGCGGAAACCGAAGGGCGCCGGGTTACCGATATTGAGCTTGAGGATGCGCTCGCCCTCGTCCTCCATACGGGCGGCCTCGTCGACGACGGGACCGCGCACGTCATACAGGACGTTATCGAGCTTGGTGGATTTAGAAAAAGTACGCATGGTGGTGCTCCTTGCAATTTGAGCTGAGGGATGGGGTTCGGGCTTGGAATCGTTGCGGGGTGATGATGCCTCGCCTTGATCGGCGTCGCCGGCAAGCAGCCAGGTAACATCGACCTCCAAAATACGGGCGAGCAGCTCGGCCACATCGCGTCGCGGGATCGTCTTGCCGCTCACATATTGGCTCATCTGACTCTTGCCGAGTTTTTTGCCGAGCATCTCCGATGCGCGGATCACGTTCGACTGGCGAACGCCGCAATCGGACATAGCCTGTCGCAGGCGATCGCTAAACGTCTCTTGGGCCACAGGAACCTCCTTGCTGGCAAAGTTCAATTTATAGAACACGAATTGAACCTGGGTTCAATTTAGCAAGCAGTATAGCGCCGCGCCTCATTCGAAAGTTCAATTTCATAAGAAAACGTACCGAACTCCGAGATTTGCCCAAAACGGACAATAACATGCACGCGTTTAGAGGTATTCAAGGAATCGAGCAGCGGCAAGCGAAACATCGGCCGTTCGATATATGGCGTTGATTTGGCGATGGGGATGCCCCTCGAGTGGGCGCACAGCAACATCGAACTGACAACGGCGCAAGATGAGCGCGGGAAGAATGCTCACGCCCAGGCCGTCCTCGACCATAGCCATAATCGCATAGTCATCCCAAGTCGACAGCTTGGAGCACACCGTCAGCCCCGCCCGACGGAACAGCGGCGTAATCTCATCATCGGTGCCGCGTTCTAGCAGAATAAACTGCTCGTTGGCTAAATCGGCAAGAGAGACGACCTCCGCCGTGGCAAGCAAAGAGTCTGCCGGCACTACCGCCATCAACTCGTCGCGCACCAAAGACCGCGATGTCATGCCATTTTCTCGAGGCTCATACGGGATAAAGCCCAGATCGCAGCGGCCCTCTGCCACCCATTGTTCGATCTCTGAATAGTCGCCCATCAGCAACTCATAATCGACGTCCGGGTGATCGGCGCGAAAGCGCGCAATCACCGGCGGCAGCACGTGGGTCGCCACGCTCGAAAACGTACCGATGCAGATCTTGCCACGCATGAGCCCTCGCATCTCGTCCACGCGTCGCTGCAGGCGGCCAAACTCTTCGCATAACGCCTCGACTGCCGGCATGACCTGCCGCCCGTCGGCAGAAAGCACCACGCCCTCGCGGCTGCGATCAAGCACCTTAAAACCCCAGTCTGCCTCAAGGTCGCCCACCATGCGGCTCACGCCCGACTGCGAATAGCTCAGGCGCTCTGCAGCACGCGTAAAGCTGCCGGCACGCACCGTCTCGAGCAGCACTTGCATCTTTTGGATATTGGTCTCCACGGCACGTCCCCACCCTTGCATGAGTTTTTGTCATGTTTTCCATGCATTTTATTCGCTTTTCTTCTAAAGCCAGTTCACCCATAGTGAACATGTTCGGATATAGAGGGGATGTCAGCGCATGAACAACGGACTGTTTACGTACTTAGCAGCATTGCTATTGTTTGGCTCCAACGGCATCATCGCCGCCGCCATCGCACTGCCGAGCTCCGATATCGTGCTACTGCGCACGTTTTTGGGCGCCCTCTCGCTTGTCACTATCCTTGCCATCACCCAACGCCATAAACTGCAGGCGCCATCTCGTCCCCTCGAAGCCGCAGCACTCCTTCTCTCGGGAGCCGCGCTGGGCGCCAGCTGGATTTTTCTGTTCCGCGCCTACCAGACGATCGGCGTCGGCGTATCCTCGCTGCTGTACTACTGTGGCCCCATCATTGTCATGGCGCTCTCCCCACTCATCTTTGGTGAAAAACTGACCGGCGGCAAAATCGCCGGGTTTATCGCCGTCGCCTGCGGTGCTTTTCTCATTGCAGCACAAGGTCTAGGCGGCAATATGCCCATTGCGGGTATCGTCTGCGGTATCGCCTCGGCATTTTGCTATGCGCTGATGGTCATCGCTAGCAAGGGTGCGCCGCACATCGAAGGTCTCGAGAACTCCGCGCTCCAGGTGAGCGCCGCTTTTGTGACCGCGCTGGTCCTCACGCTCATCACGCAGGGCGCTCCCTCATTCCTGTCCGCCGGTGTCGCCGCCAGCATTGATTGGCGCGCCGTCGTCATGCTCGGCGTCGTCAACACCGGACTCGGTTGTCTGCTCTACTTTAGTGCCGTCGCCAAACTGCCCGTGCAGACCGTCGCGGTCGTCGGCTACCTCGAGCCGCTTTCGGCCGTCGTGTTCTCGGCCGTCCTTTTGGGCGAAGCCATAACACCGGTCCGCCTGATGGGCGCCGCACTTATCATCGGCGGTGCGCTCTTTTGCGAACTCGCCGGCAAACGCGCAAGCGCCAAGGCTGGCATAGCCCAGACAGCACGTGCTTAAAAGCCCCTGTTTCGAAATGCTACCCACGTACATAAATAATCCCCAGCTGGGGATTATTGTCTAAAATAACCCGATGTGCCAAACTGCTCTTGTATGTATAAAGACGGCATAAAGGTTATCTGTCCTAGACAGATAACCGGATGTCTAAGGGAGTCCACGTGGCACACAACAAACTGGAGGCAAGCCCCCAAGACCAGCGTGGTCAAGGCGGGCACGGAGCCATCCCCCTCTCCGCTGGCATGCTGCTCGTAACGCTCGGCGTCGTCTATGGCGACATCGGCACGAGCCCCATGTACACCATGAAATCAATCGTCGCCAACAACGGCGGCATCGGTACCGTCAGCGAGGACATGATCCTGGGCGCGCTTTCGCTCGTCATCTGGACCATGACGCTCGTGACCACGGTCAAGTACGTGGTAATCGCCATGAAGGCCGACAACCACAACGAAGGCGGCATCTTCGCCCTGTTCAGTCTCGTGCGCAAGGTGGCACCATGGCTGATTCTCCCCGCCATGATCGGCGGCGCGGCGCTGCTCGCCGACGGCATCCTCACCCCCGCGGTCACGGTCACCACAGCCATTGAGGGCCTGCGTACCATCGAGTGGGGCCACGCACTATTGGGTGACGGTCAGACCAATGTGATCATCATCACCATCATCATTATCTGCGGTCTGTTTGCCATGCAGCGCGCCGGCACCTCGTCAATCGGCAAGCTCTTCGGCCCGCTCATGACGCTGTGGTTCCTGTTCCTGGCAGGCGCCGGCCTGTTCAACATGCTCGGCAACCTGTCCATCTTGCGCGCGCTCAACCCCATTCGCGGCATTATGTTCCTGTTCTCACCCATCATCCACTCGGGCATCATGGTGCTCGGCTTCGTCTTCCTGTCGACGACCGGCGCCGAGGCGCTCTATTCAGACATGGGCCACGTGGGCAAGGCCAACATCTACGCATCCTGGCCGTTTGTTAAGGCGGCCCTCATCCTTAACTATCTGGGCCAGGGCGCTTGGCTGCTCGCCAACAACTCCAACCCCCAGATGCTCGCGATGGATATCGTTAACCCGTTCTATATGATGCTTCCCGAGCCCCTGCGCCCCTTTGCCATTGTGCTTTCGGCCGTGGCGGCCATCATCGCCTCGCAGGCGCTCATCACCGGCTCGTTCTCGCTGGTATCCGAGGCAACGCGCCTCAACCTTATGCCGCACCTGCGCATCCACTACCCCAGCGACACCAAGGGTCAACTCTATATTCCGCTCGTCAACAACATCATGTGGGTCGGCTGCATCTTCATCGTGCTGCTGTTCCAGAACTCCGAGCGCATGGAAAGCGCCTACGGCCTCGCCATTACCGTGACCATGCTTATGACCACCACGCTTTTGACGAGCTATATCGCTGGCATTCTCAAGCACAAGCTGGGCGCCTGCGTCTTCGCCCTGCTCTTCGGTGCCATTGAGCTGTGCTTCTTCGCCTCGTGCCTCACCATGTTCTTTGACGGCGGCTACGTCATGATCTTCCTGGCCGCACTGCTGTTCGGCCTTATGTATGTGTGGCGCCGTGGCACCGCCATCGAGCGCACGCAGACGATCCTGCTGCCCGTCTCCAAGTACATCGACCAGCTCAATCGCCTGCGCAATGACGAGACCTATCCCGTGCTCGCTGACAATCTGGTATTTCTCACCAACAGCCCCGATCCGCTCACGCTCGACCGCGACGTGCTCTATTCCATCCTGGATAAGCATCCCAAGCGCGCCAAGGCATATTGGTTCATTAACGTGCATGTCACCGACGAGCCCTATACGCACGAGTATTCCGTCGAGACCTTTGGCACGGACTTTTTATTCCGCGTGCGCCTGGACCTGGGCTTTAAGGTCAACCAGCGCGTTAATGCCTACCTGCGTCAGATCGTCGGCGACTTGATGGCATCGGGCGAGCTGCCGCCGCAACATCACACCTACTCCATCTACGAGACACGCGGCAACGTGGGTGACTTCCGCTTTTGTATGCTGCGCAAGATGCTTGCCCCCGAAACGGACATCAACCGCAATGACCACCGCGTGATGGCAATCAAGTACGCCGTCCGCCGCGCCTGCGGAAGCCCGGCACGCTGGTACGGTCTTGAGAACTCGGCCATCATCATCGAGTACGTGCCGCTGTTTGCCCGCATGCGCCCGGCCGTTAAGCTCGTGCGCACCCAGGTGCCGCTCGAGGTTCAGATCGAAGAGGCCGAGGAAATGGAAGTCGACATCTTCTCGGACGACTTGGTCAACGGCAACGAGGCCGGTAGGGACATGAACATCGATCCCACCGAGCTGCTCGAGAGCGTCGCCGATACGCCCGAACAGCAACAGCTCGACGGCCTCGAGAGTGAACAACTCAACGACGCCAACTTCTAGCGACGTCACAAATCAACGACAGCGGCCCTGCACCTCACGGGAGATGCAGGGCC
>CABQXG010000093.1 GCA_902468045.1 uncultured Collinsella sp. | reverse complement strand
TCGACGGTACCGGCCTTGAGGGTCTCGAGGTCACCGTCTTCCATCTTGATGTCTACGCCGTAATCGCGGAAGAAGCGCTTGACGTAGTAGGGATACTCGCCCTTGGCCTGGATATCGGTGAAGAACCAGTTGAAATGATCCTCGAACAGCACCTGGAGCTGGTCCTCGGGCTTGGAGGTCTCGGCGTAGTTCTCAAGACGGCAGAGCATGTTGCCAATATGTGCCTCGGGGTCGATCTCACGCAGCTTGACGACAGCCTTGGCGGACGCGACAAGCTGGTTGTGCGCGACCTGGAACTTCTCGGGCCAGCGCCCGGCATAGGGGTTGGAGCCGTCCTCGTTCTCATCCCAGATAACACCGCAGCAGGTGCAGGGGTTGGCATACACGTGGTTAATCTCGTTGAAGGTCATCCAGTACTTGACCTTACCCTTGTAGCGGCGGAAGAGCGTCTCGGCGTAATGCTCGAAAGCGTCGACAACGTGACGGCTCGCGAAACCGTTATACTCCTCTGCCAGGTGGAGCGGCATATCGAAATGGTTGAGGGTAACCATGGGCTCAATGCCGTGCTTGTGGCACTCGTCGAACACCTTATCGTAGAAGGCCAGACCCTCCTCGTTGGGCAGCGCGTCGTCTCCGTTTGGGAAAATACGGCTCCAGGAGATGCTCATACGGAAGACGCCGAAGCCCATCTCGCCGAGGAGCGCAATGTCCTCCTTGTAGGTGTGGTAGAAATCAATGCCACGACGCTTGGGAAAATCGTAGGCCATCTCGTTTGCCTTGCGAGCGGCAAGGGACTGACGCGTCACGGAGTTGAGCGGGCCGCCCTCGACAATACCCTCGCGGGCACACGTCTCGCGGTCGAGCAGGATGACGTAGTCCGAGACGGCCGGTCCGCGTCCGCCCTCGTTCCAGGCGCCTTCGATCTGGTTGGCCGCCGTGGCGCCGCCCCAGAGGAAGCCCTCCGGGAAGGCATCGCCAAAGTCATAAGTAGAAAGATCAATCATGCTATGTCCTCATCTCTCAATGATCGGAATCAATAGGTAACGGGTCGTTTTGGATTTAGAAACGTGCACGGGTTCCACGACGCTACTTCGCGGCGAGTGCACGCACGACGGGCATCATCTTCTTGGCCATGTGCAACTCGGCACTGATGGTCATGAGTGTGTCTTGGGCGTGGACAAAGAGCAACGAGTACTCGACCTCCTCGCCACCGGCCTGACGCTGGATCATCTCGGTCTGGGACTTATGGGCCTCGAGGATCTTCTCGTCGGCCTCTGCCAGATGGGCCTCTGCCGCGTCGAAATCGAACTCTGCCAGGGCGTCCATCGCCTTATCGATACAGGCACGGCCATCGCCGGCGTTGATGATGACGCTCATCGCAACGGCAGGAATGTTAATGGGCTCTTCCTCGGCCATCGTGGTCTCCTTTCCTGTGGCCCCGGTCGTTTCCACAACCGGGGCATCGAATGATTTCGTAATCCAGGGCAATGGGCCCCGGTGTCTCGCCTACTCGGCGACGGCGGCTGCGGCAGCAGCCTCTTTGGCGGCCTTCTTCGCCGCCTTCTTGGCTGCCTTTTCAGCTGCTTTCTCTTCCTCGACCTTGCATTGATAGTTGTCGGCCGCCTTGAAGAACGGGAACCAGAGAATCGCGGCGATCAGCAAGTTCACGCAAACCAGGGCAACGTTGCGAATGTCGCCACCGGACATAAAGAACGCCGAGACAGCATTGGGCAGGAAGTTCATGTCGAAATTCTCAACGTGGAGGCTCGCCCAGCCCATGCTCATCCACAGATAGGCGTTGGCCGGCAGGATGATGGCTTGAAGTACCATAGGGATGAACATGAAGGGGTTGGCAACAATCGTAGAGAACACGAGCGGCTCGTTGATGTTGAACAGAGACGGGACGATCGTGGCGCGACCGAGCGTTTTGTTCTTCTTAGACTTGGCGAAAAGCATGTAGAAAGCCAGCGGGAGCGTGGCGCCCTCGCCGCCGATCATGATGTAGCGAGTAATACCGTAGGCGTTGATGTTCGTCGGGGTAAGGCCGGCGGCATATGCAGCCATATTCTCGGCAAGGGCGGACTTTTGGATGGACTGCTGGATGGGCGAGAAGACCCAGCCGGAGATGCCGAAGAAATAGAAGGTGTCCATGACGAGCGGAATCGCAATAGTGCCAGGGAGCGTCTGGGCAAAGCCGGTGACGGGCGACAGAATGATCGCAACGGCGCCAAAGACGTCAACCTGAAGCATGTTGGTGAAAAGCCACGCAACGAAGAGCGACAGCAAGACGGCGATGATGTTATCGAACCAGTTCTTGACAAAGTCGGGGACCATGCTGTCCTCCGAGAAGAACGTCATGCGAGCCATGCGCTTGTAGATAAAGCCCACGACAAAGCCCACAACCATGGCGGTGAACATACCGCCGGCGCCGAACTTGGCCATCTGAAAAACGTAACCGTCTTCAGTGATCGTAGGATTCATACACAGCATGAAGGCGCCTATACCGGTGAAACCGGCAATCATGCTGCGGTCCTTGCGATCTTCCTTAACCGCGACGTTGTGCGGAATGATAAACGCCATGAACAGGCCAACGAGACCGAAGCTGAACGTCGTGAGCGGCGACAGATCGGGGAGCGTCGGGACAAAACGACGGATGATGTTCCAAAGGCTCGGGATTGCCGAAACCATAGAGAAGGGAACGATGTAGAGGACCGCGTCTGAGATGACGCCGAACCAATAAGTTGAGGTAAGCTTGTTCATCACGGGGACGACATGCTCGGTGATCCACGCCTGGACCGCTTCCATGAACTTTTGCAGCATGTTGTCCCCTCCTAGTCTTCGTCAAGCAGATCGTAAGCATCCTCGAGGATGCTCTCGCCGTCGAGTGCCGCATAGTAATCCGGGTCGATGGCCATGACCTTCACGCCATGAGACGCCACCTGCGCCTGGATCTCGGGCACCTCGGAGGCGAAGTGCGGACCAAGCAGAAGGACGTCAATCTTGTCGGCGTAATCCATAATCTCGGACTTGCTGACTGCCTTAATGGTGCAGTTGAGTCCCTTGGACTTTGCCACCTTGCGCATGCCGGCGGCCATGAAACCCGTCGAAGCGCCGATACCGCAAGCGAGTAGAATTCGGACCCATCCGTTCTCGTCTGCCATGAGAGGTACTCCTTTCCCAATGAACGAGTCCGCGGCGGCTCGGTTGCCGTCTCGGTCCTCGTGCGCTTGGGGAGACCGTGTCGACCCGGCTCCCCTTGATCGTGACTGCACTATACGGCCTGGCCCTACCCTACCGCGAACCCTCTTTTTGCCGCATAGCGGCAAAGCGTCAGGTTTTCCGCCGAGACGGCAATGCCACAGTCTTTCCGTTCATGCGGCAAATTGGGACTTTTTCGCCCACGACCCTCTGCGATACCATGGCGCATGATGACAACATCGGGGCGCTTCATGCCCCGTGGGATGCGCCCTCGGCGGGCGCACGCTTCTATCTCGTGGGGAGTCGGCCGTGGCAAGCGCAAAGCAAAACCGAATCAACCGCATGGTCGATATTCTGGAGCATGCTACTTCATGGGTCTCCGCCTCCATGCTCGCCACCATGCTGGGCGCAAGCGAGCGTTCCATCCGCAACTATGTGACCGAGATCAACGGTCAGGGCGACACAATCATCGAATCGTCTAAGGAAGGCTACCGCCTAGCACATGCTGACGAGGTCCTTTCCTCACCGGCGTGCCCCAGCATTAAGTCCGCGCCAGAGCGGGGCGGGGAGCCCACGGGCGGCATCGGCATTGATGCCCGCTGCAACTATGTGGCATCGCACCTGGTCAACGCTCGGGAACCGCTCTCGGTCTTCGATCTTGCCGCCGGGCTCTGCATATCCGAAAGCACGCTTGCGAGCGCCGTCATGCCCGAGGTTCGCGAACTCGCCGGCCGGTTCAATCTATTCGTCGAGACACACGATTTCAAGGTGAGCCTCACTGGCCTCGAGCGCAACAAGCGCAAACTACTTGGGCACATCGCCACCCATAACTCTTACGGATATTTCTCATCGACACGCACGCTCGAGAGCATGTTCCCCAATTTCGACGTCCAGCAGATCCTTGCGAGCCTCGTCGAAATCTGCCAGCGATCAGAACTCTTCATCAACGACTACGCGCTCTCCAACCTGCTCGTCCATCTCATGGTAATCATCATCCGCCTCACCTCGAACAACGAGCTCAGCGAAGTCGATGGCCCCATCGACGGTGACGGCCTCGTAGCGCAGCTCTCCCAACGCGACCAAATCGTTCGCTGTGCGGAGCATATTGCGTCCTATTTCGAGCAGGAGTTCGGTTGCGAGATTCCCCGCGCTGACTTCCAGCAAATCCTCTTGCTGTTGGCGCTTTCGATCGAACGCGTCGAATACCGCGAGCTCGATTTCGAAAAGCTGGCAAGTATCATCGATCCAGCATTCGTGGATACCGTGCTCGAGATTCTCGACGAAACGGGTGCCCGCTATAACATTCCACACTTCATCGACGAACCCATGCGACTGCAACTCGTGCTTCACATGTTCAACGCCTACCAACGCGCCGTCTACCACGTAAGCTATCCCAACCCGCTCGCCTCACAGATCAAGAGCGAATACGCGCCCGTTTACGACATGGCCGTCTACTTAACGCACCGGTTCTCGACCGTCATGAATGTCGAAATCAGCGAAAATGAAATCGCGTTCATTGCGTTTCACATTGGCGCGTATTTCGAGCGCGTCGCGGCGCCCAACAACCTTCTCACCTGCACAGTAATCGTCGAGGACTACCATGACTTCGCGCATAAACTCGTCGACGACCTAGAGATTGCACTCAAAGACGAAGCGCAGATTATCTCGATCATGAGCTGCGACCGTTATCTCTCCGATCCGCCCGGATGTGACGCCGTCATCACCACCATCGATGTGACCGTCCCCGCCGGATGTGAGAAGATTCTGATCGGACCCATTCTCACCAAGCAGAACCTGCGCAAGGTGCGCGATCGGCTGGCACGCATCCAAGAAAAGCATCGCCACAACTATGCGCGCACGCTGCTGCGTCATCTGATTAAGCCGGAGCTCTATTGTCGCAGCGTCAACGCGACGAACGCCGCAGCCTGCATCGACGAGCTCGGTGCTGCCGCAATCGCCGCCGGCTATGTCGATGCCGACTATGTTGCCGACGTCCACCTTCGCGAAGGAGTTTCCTCCACGGCATTCACCGATTGCCTTGCCGTGCCACACGCGATTTCGGTCTACCCGAAACGTTCGTTTATCGCCGTCGCGCATTGCGACACGCCCATCCCCTGGGGACGGCACGACATTCGCTTTGCTCTCATGATCGGCATCACACAGGACGATATGGGGCTTTTCCGAGACGTGCTCGACCTTATCATCGAGGTCTTTAGTAACGTCGAGAACACCATGCGGCTCCTTCAGACAGACGCCTACGATGAATTCGTTGATACTTTCTGCCGCGGCATGTCGTAGACGATGCCCCGTGGCACCACTCCCTCCCGGCGAGCGCCAACGTTTACCCAGATAAAACCTGCCAAAATAAACCTGTCCCTTTTTGGCAGGTTTCGGGGCGGCGAGGGCTTGCACTTTAGCGTGCGACAGCGGATAATGCCGTGCATTCGACAATTCACACTTTGACTTACTTGATTGAGGAGGCCCCGCATGGCCATGGATTTCAAACGCAGGCTGCCGATCCCCATGGAGATCCGCGAGGAAATGCCGCTTTCTGCCGAGCTTACCGCCAAAAAGCAGGCATTTGACGCCGAGGTCGCCAAAGTCTTTACCGGCGAGGACGCACGTAAGGTGCTCATCATCGGCCCGTGCTCTGCCGACCGCTAGGATTCGGTGCTTGAGTACATGAACCGACTGGCCAAGACCGCCGAGGAGGTCAAGGACAAGCTCATCATCATTCCGCGCGTCTACACCAATAAGCCGCGTACCAAGGGCACCGGCTACAAAGGACTGCTGCACAACCCCAACCCCGAGGCTCCCGACGACCTGCTCGAGGGCGTCAAGGCCATCCGCCATATGCACCTGCGCGTTATTGAGGAAACGGGCTTCTTCACCGCCGACGAGATGCTCTATCCGTCCAACTACC
>CABQXG010000092.1 GCA_902468045.1 uncultured Collinsella sp. | reverse complement strand
ATCGCTGCCGGCGATTAGACGGACCGACCGCTCATATTCCCGTGAGAAGTCCGAGATGGTGTATAGCATCAACATCACCTTGTAAATCACTACAATAAGTACAGGTATAAATAGGATAATCGCACATCCGTATGCCGTTGATGCGGGAAATAGTTCAAATACCTGCTGATAGAACGAAAAATCAGATCGAGAATCGTTGTAGATTCCAACAAGAAATGATCCTTGGCGGCATCGTTACTAAACCGTACAGTGAAGCAACGTAAAGTTTTCACTGAAAGGAGCGATGATGGGGCAGATGATGGTGCTTTCGGCTGAGGAAGTTTCCAAGGTGCTGACGATTGAGGATGCAATCGCTGCCGTGGAGGAGGCATATCGCCAGAAGGCAACGGGCAAGGGCGTTGCGTGGCCGATGGTATATGAGCAGTTCGAACCCGGCGTGGCCGATATGGATATCCGCTCGGGCGAGTTGGCGGGAAGCGGCCTCTTCGGTCTCAAGCTCACTGCTTGGTTCTCTCAGAATCCCAAAAAGGGGCTGACCGAGATCTTTGGCACCACGCTGCTGTGCGACAACGCGACGGGAGAGCCGTTGGCGCTGCTCAATGCCTCCGCCGTCACTGGACTTCGCACCGGTGCCGCCGCTGCGCTCGGTGCCAAGTGGCTGGCTCGGGCGGATGCGTCCAAACTGCTTGTTGCGGGTGCCGGCCACATGAGCACCTATATGGTGGCGGGCGTGCTCGCCGCCTGTCCCAAAGTGAGCGAGGTCAAGGTGTGGGAGCCAGTTTCCGATGCCGCGCCCGAGGCCCGCGTCGAGCGCATGCGAGACGAGGTCGCCCATATCTTGGGCGCCTGCGAGCATGCTCGCGAGGCATCCACCTATTCCATCGAGGCGACGGCCGACGGCCAAGGCGCCGCGGCAGAGGCCGACATCATCGTGACGATCACGCCGGCGACCAAGCCCATCATTCCCGATTCATGGGTGCGTCCTGGTACGCATATCTCCTGCGTCGGTGCCGACATGCCCGGCAAGCAGGAGCTCGCCTCGGCGCTTGTCGCCCGTGCCGCTGTTTACGTCGACGACCGCGAGCAATCGGTCGCGTCCGGTGAGCTGGAGATTCCGGTTGCCGAGGGTGTCATCACGCCCGAGGACATCAGAGCGGAGCTCGGCGAAGTCATCGCCGGCACGGCTACGGGGCGTTCGGATGACGAGCAGGTGACGGTGTTCGATACGTCGGGCATCGCCGTTCAGGACCTTTCGGCATCGAAAATCGCCTACGACCGCGCCATCGAGGCGGGGCTGGGCACCGTGGTGGAACTGTAAGAAAGTCAAGGAAAGGAAGCGACAATGCAGATCAAGGATTTCGCCGTCGAGCAGTGGATGAACGAGTGGGAGACCAAGTGCACCCACAACGTTGCGGAGACGTGCGTCTACTCCCTCACGCTCGACCAGCTGTTCGAGCTTACGAACACCGACAAGAAGGCGTGGCTCGATAGTCTGTGCTCGCGCCGATTCACCTACGGAGACATCGAGGGGCAGCCCGGCTTCCTCGAGGGGGTCGCGCGTCTCTATAAGACGGTCGAGCCCGGGCATATCGTGCCCACGCACGGCGCGACCGGTGCCAACTCCCTGGTTATTTCCACGCTCGTCGAACCGGGCGATCACGTAGTCTCCGTCAAGCCCACCTACCAGCAGCTTTACTCGATTCCCGAGATGTGCGGTGCGAAGGTCGATATTCTTCAGCTCGATCGCAAGAACGGCTACCACGTCGACGTCGACGCGCTCGATGCCCTGGTGACCGACGATACCAAGCTCATCTGCATCAATAACCCGGACAACCCTACGGGCGCCCTGCTCGACACCGATACGCTCAAGGCGATTGTCGAGGTCGCACGCAAACACGACGCGTGGGTGCTCTGCGACGAGGTCTACCGTCTGCTTACTCAGACGGATGAGTACTCCGAGTCCGTGATCGACCTGTACGACAAGGCCATCGTCACCGCATCCATGTCCAAGGTCTGGTCGTTCGCCGGCCTGCGTCTGGGCTGGGCGGTCACCAAGAGCCCGGAGCTCCGTCGCGCGCTGCTCTCGCATCGTGACTACAACCTGATTTCCGCTGGCATATTCAGCGAGACGGTGGCGGAGCTGATTCTGGGCAATGCTTCCGTGATCCTTGAGCGCAGCCGTCGCATCGTCCGTCAGAACCTTGCTGTTCTGGAGAAGTGGGTCGAGAGCGAGCCGCACCTGTCGTTCGTCAAGCCCGAGGCGGGTACCACCGCGCTCGTGTATTACGACTACGACATCGATTCCAGGACGTTCTGCATCGACATGATTAAGAAGTCCGGCGCGCTCGTCACCCCGGGCGATTGCTTCGAGGAGCCCAAGAGTATGCGCATCGGCTATGCATACTCCGATAACACCGACGACCTGCAGAAGGGCCTGGATGCCATCTCTGCGTACATGCGTACGCTCGAGTAGAGGCTCGGGGTCGAAGTGATGGGGCCGATCGGTTTAGGACCGAGGGCCCCTATTTTCTCTCAAGACTACCGAACGCTTTTGTCACATTAGGTGCCCACGGGGTCGTATTGCTGCGACGCCGTGGGCATAATGGTGTGGAAGGTGCAAGTTACGCGAAATGGGAGGACACATGGCGCTGATCTATATCGTTGAGGACGACGAGCCCATTCGTCGTGAGCTTGTCGACATCCTTGCCCGCGCCGGTTTTGAGGTTGAGACATGCGAATCGTTTGAGCATGTCTCGCGCGATATTCTCGCCGCCGCGCCCGACCTAGTGCTGCTCGACCTCACGCTTCCCGTCAAGGACGGCCAGCATATCTGCCACGAGGTTCGCCGCGAATCCGAGGTTCCCATCATCGTCCTCACGTCGCGCACGACCGAGATCGACGAGGTCATGGCCATGACGCTCGGCGCGGACGACTTTGTTCCCAAGCCCTACAGCGCCCGTGTGCTCGTGGCGCGCATCAATGCCTTGCTGCGTCGCACCGCGGCGTCAGGTGAGCGCAGTACGCTCGTCCACAAGGGGCTGGAGCTCGACCTCGCCCGCTCCATGGTCACCAATACGGCAACCGGCGACAGTACCGAGCTCACCAAAAACGAGCTGCGTATCCTCTCGCTGCTTCTGAGCCGCGCGGGCAAGATCGTTTCGCGTCCGGCCATCATGCAGGACCTGTGGGACTCCGACGCCTTCGTGGACGACAACACGCTTACCGTTAACATCAACCGCCTGCGCACCACGCTCGAAAAAATCGGCATCAAGGGGTATTTGACGACGCACCGCGGCCAAGGCTATTCGGTCTAGGGGCCGGCTATGTCGTTTGCCAAGTTCTTTAAAGACGCGCTGCTTCCCGTCGCCGTGTGGACGTGCGGCGTGCTGCTGAGCTGCTTTGTGCTGACGGTCGCCGGCGCACCCGTTTCTATCGTGGTCGTGGCGGTCGGCGTGTCCTTTATCTTCGGTATGCTCGGCATCGTGATCGAGTACGCTCGCCGTCGCCGTTTTCTGCGCCAGCTGGAGCGCGCGGCTGAGGAGCTCGAGAGTCCCGCATGGGTGCAGGAGATGGTGCAATGCCCGACCTATGCCGAGGGCGAGCTCGAGTACGAGGTCTTGCGCCGGGTGGGCAAAGCTGCCTGCGACGAGGTTGCCGAAGGCCGGCGCCAGACCGATGACTATCGCGACTATATCGAGAGCTGGGTTCACGAGGCCAAGCTGCCCTTGGCGGCGGCCCATCTAATTTTGGAAAATCTGGATGGCAGCGAAGACGACCTGTCACGTGTGGATGACCTGGGCCGTGAGCTGGCTCGCGTGGAACGCTATATCGACCAGGCGCTGTACTACGCGCGCTCGGAAGTCGTGGAGCGTGACTACCTGATTCGCCGCTGGAATCTCAAGACCTTGGTGACGGGCGCGATTAAGGCCAACGCGCGCGAGCTCATCGCGGCGCACGTGGCCCCAGTGTGCGAGAACCTCGACTTCGAGGTCTTTACCGACGAGAAGTGGCTTGAGTTTATTCTGGGCCAGCTCATCCAGAACAGCATTAAATACGCGCGCGAGGACGGCGCGAAGATCGTGTTTTCGGGCGCGTTGCTGGACGAGGGCCTGGCAAGTGAGCGCATTGAGCTCACTGTTGCCGATAACGGCTGCGGCGTGAGCGCGGCCGACCTGCCGCGCGTGTTCGAGAAGGGCTTTACCGGCGACAACGGCCGCACCACCAAGCGCGCAACGGGCATCGGCCTCTACCTGGTGGCGCGCCTGTGCTCCAAGATGGGCATTGACGTCACCGCGGCATCCGAGCCCGGCGAAGGCTTCGTCGTCACGTTTGCCTTCTCAACCAACAAGTTCCAATACTTTGAGTAGTCAGCCCGTATGGCGTAGCCGTTCAGGATCTTCCCATGTAAGAAGAAATCAGGCTTTTCAGCAGCTATATTCCTGAACGGGAACATTGCTAATGTAGTCAACACTATATTCCCGTACATGAACATAGTGCTACAGTTTTATACTAAGTTCACGGACAGGAATATAGCTGGAGGCGTCATGAGAACGGTGACAACGATTAAAAAGCTGGATGGGCGCATCAAGCTCAAACCGTCGGAAGTCGCTTTCTCGGAGCGCACGGTTTTCGATCCCGCCGAGATGGGGAAGGCCCTTAGGCTCAGAAGGCGTGAACTCGGCTTGACTCAACGTGACGTCGCGACTATGACGGGTCGCAGCCTTCGTGTGATTGGTGATATCGAACGGGGGCGGACAACGGTCGAAATTGGTGTCATTTTCGATTACGCCTCCATCGTGGATGTTGATTTTATTCTGAAGGTGAGGGGGAAGTAATGGATGGCACGCTGTTCGTTCACCGTGAGTTTAATGGGTCTTACCAGCCGGTTGGCATATTGGAGGAAAATGCGGGGTTTCCGATATTCACCTATAGCCCCAAATATCTCGAGAGCGGTGATGCGGCGCCGATTTCGATCTCCCTGCCGTTGTCGGCCGAGACATTTAGTCCGGACGCAACGGGTTCCTTTTTCTCCGGCATCATTCCGGAGGGGCAGCTCAACAGGGACCTTGAGAAAAGGGCGCGAGCGGAACGCGGAGATTACTTTAAGGTGCTCGATTTGGTCCGCGACGAACCTGTCGGCGCTCTGGTTTTGACGCGAGAGCCTTCGGCCGACGGTCTCGAAATGGGCTATGAAGAGATAGATGCGGAACAGCTAAGCGGACTGGCATACGCACCGGCGGAGATTGCTTTTGATTTAACGCTAGAGAGTCGAATCTCCCTTGCAGGTGCTCAGGCGAAGGTCGGTCTCTACCATACGGGTGATGACCCATGTGGTGGATGGTACCTGCCTCATGGAGCGGCCCCATCCACACACATTCTCAAGGCGGGGTCGAAAACGTTCCCGGGCGAGACAGTGTGCGAAGCGATGTGCGTGAGAGCCGCCTCTCTGATGGACCTATCGGCCGAAGAGTGCTTTCTTATCCGAGTTGAGGATGCCGAGCCAATTATCGCCGTGAAACGATTTGACCGAGTAACGCCTGATACCGGACGCTCGGTTGACGGATTGCCAATTCCATACCGTTTGCACCAGGAAGATGTTTGTCAGGCCAAGGGCATCTCGCGTGAGCTTAAATATGAGCCGACGGGCGTCAATTACCTGGGGCTTATCGTCGATGCGGTGCGAAGGGCGTCGACGAATCAAATGGAGGACAGGTTCCTTGTCGGCTATAACCAGCTGTTCGACTATGCCGTAGGTAACTGTGATAACCATCTAAAGAACTGGTCGCTCGTATGGGACGAAAGTTGGAAGCAGGTGAGGTTGGCGCCGCTCTATGACGTGCTGTCCACAACGGTTTACCCCAGTCTCGTTCGTGAGATGGGCGTCTCGTTTGGTGGGAGCCGCAAGATTGACGACGTAACGCGTGGGTCGGTGATGAGCCAAATGATTGAGGCGGGTTTGCCCGGGGGAATTGTCGCCGGAATGATTGCTGATACCTGCAATGAGGTTCCAGACGCGCTAAGAGACGCGGCGCGCGGTCTCAAAGAAGAGGGTTTTCCCGAGGCGGAGGTAATGTTCGAGAAGATCATTCCAGAAGTGCAAGCTCGTTTAAGCAGGATCGCCTTATAACAAAAACGTGCCGCCCAA
>CABQXG010000091.1 GCA_902468045.1 uncultured Collinsella sp. | reverse complement strand
GCAGGCGGCGGCACCGGCGCGCGCAAGCCCGCGCGCAACGCTCGACAAGTTGCCCTTGTGGTAGTCGACCACCACGATCTTCGGTTCGCCCACGCGACCCCTCCCTTATCTCATCGTCCAAAACCACCACAAAAGGGACAGGCACCTTCGTAGTGGTTTTTGCCTTTGTTGCGGTTACAGCGAGCCCTTGGTGCTGGGAATGCCCTGCACGCGGGGGTCCAGCTCGCAGGCGCGGCGCATCGTGCGGCCCACGGCCTTAAAGGCGGCCTCGATAATGTGATGCGAGTTGCCGCCCGCCAGCTCGCGCACGTGCAGCGTGAGCTTGGCATCGCGCGCAAAGGCGTAGAAGAACTCGACGGCCAACTCGGTATCGAAGCTGCCCACGCGCTCAGTCGGCACGGGCAGCTCGCAGTAGGCCTGCCCGCGGCCCGAGATGTCAACAGCAGCCATCACGAGCGTCTCGTCCATGGCGATCGCCGCGTCGGCAAAGCGCGTGATGCCTGCCTTGTCGCCCAGCGCTTGGCAAAACGCCTCACCCAACACGATGCCCGTATCTTCAACGGTGTGGTGCGCGTCGACTTCCACGTCGCCCACCGCGCGCACCGTCAAATCAAACAGACCATGGCGGCCAAAAGCGTTGAGCATGTGGTCGAAAAACGGCACGCCGGTCGAGATATCGCACGTACCGGTTCCATCCAGGTCGAGCTTGACGACAATATCGGTCTCCCCCGTCTTACGGGTTACCTCGGCATAGCGGCCCATCTACATCTCCTCCTTCACCAGCGCGGCAAACGCAGCCAGCACCTCATCATTTTCCTGCGGGGTACCCACGGTAATGCGCAGACAGTCCGCAAGCCCCGGCGCATAGCTAAAGTCGCGCACCAAAATCGAATACTCATCGCGCAGACGCTCGCGCACGCGCGTGGCATGCGGCGTGCGCACGAGCACAAAGTTCGCCGCGCTCGGCCATGCCTCCACGGGCAGACCATCGGCAGCCATCGCGCGCAGGGCGCACAGCTCGCGCTCGCGCTCGGATGCGACCTGCGCCACCACGGGCGCGTACGCATCGCGGGCACGCACACAGGCAAGCGCCGCCGCCTGGCTCAGCACGTTGACCGAATAGATCTGGCGAATCGCCGCGAACACGTCGATGACCTCGGGCGGCGCGACCACGTAACCCAGACGCGTGCCGGCGGCGCCAAACGCCTTGGACAGCGTATGCAGAATCACCAGGTTGGGATGCTCGGCGATAAGGCCTTGCGCCGTGGTAGCCACGCCAAACGAATCGTCGGCAAACTCAACGTAGGCCTCGTCGACCATGACCATGCCGGGGCACGCATCGCACAGGGCCGCGACAAAGTCGAGCGGAGCCACATCACCCGTTGGATTGTTGGGCGAGGTCACGATTGCCAGGTTGCACTCGGGCGCGGCCGCGAGCACAGCAGCTTGGTCGAGCTCAAAGGTCGCCGGATCGCGCCACACGTCGCGCACCTCGGTCTGACAGAGCGACGCAAAGAACGCGTACTCGCTAAAGCACGGTGGGCAGTTGAGCAAAGTCCTCCCCGCGCCGCCAAACGCCAGCAGATAGTTATAGAGCAGCTCGTCGCCGCCGTTTCCCACGCAGACATTCTCGCGCGCCACACCATGCCAAGCGGCAAGCTCGTCGCGCAGATCGTTCGACATGGGATCGGGATAGCGATTGAGCGGCGTGGCAACCAGGCCCGCGTCGATTGCCTCGCGCACGCCAGCGGGCACGGGATAGGTGTTCTCGTTGGCCGAAAGGTTGATGCGCGTGGGCGTAAAGTTGGGATCGTAGGGCTCAATGCCGGCCAAGTAGGGCTGGACGAGCTCCTTCATGCGGGGCGTCAGCTCGGCCATATTAGGCCTCCTCGAGGACCGCGCCAGCGGCACCGCCCGCAGCCGCCGCCAGGTCCACGCCCTCAGCAACCGTCGCGGTCGTATCGCCCGGCCAGGCGACCTTGGTCAGGTCGGCCGCGGCCAGAGACTCGGCACTCACGGCATCCTCGCCCTGCTCCAACACGCGGCGACGCAGTGCGGCGGAAAGCGCGTGTGCCCACAGGCCCTCGGCCTCGGCCAGACGCTGTGTAGCGGGAGCGTCGGAGAGCAGGCCCTCGGGCGTATAGCAAATGACGCTCGAGCGCTTGACGAACTCCTCCACCGAAAGCGGGTTGGAGAACATGGCGGTGCCGCCGGTCGGCAGCGTGTGGTTGGGGCCGGCAACGTAATCGCCGAGCGGCTCGGAGCTCCAAGCGCCCACAAAGATGGCACCGGCGTTGCGGATGCCGCCGAGCAGGCCCATCGCATCCTTACAGTGCAGCTCAAGGTGCTCAGGCGCCACGGTGTTCACCGCCTCGACAGCAGCTGCCATATCGGCTGCCACCACGATGGTGCCCTCGTTGTCGAGCGAGGCGCGCGTGATCTCGGCACGCGGGGACTGCGCCACCAGAATGTCGATGCCGGCCTCGACCTCGCGCGCAAACTGCTCGTCGCAGGTCACAAGATAGCAGGCAGCCAGCGGATCGTGCTCGGCCTGCGCCATCAGGTCGGCAGCGACCACCATTGGCTTGGCCGTAGCATCGGCCAGCACGCAAACCTCGGAGGGGCCGGCGACCATGTCGATTCCCACGTCGCCCGAGACAATCTGCTTGGCGGCAGCAACAAAGGCGTTGCCCGGGCCGGTGATTTTGTCGACGCGCGGAATGGTCTCGGTGCCGTACGCCAGCGCGGCCACGGCCTGAGCGCCGCCCACCATATAGATCTCGTCCACGCCGCCGAGCTTGGCTGCCGCGAGCGTATAGGGGCTGATCAGGCCATCCTTTTGCGGCGGCGTCACCATGACCACGCGCTTGACGCCGGCCACCTTGGCGGGAATGGCGTTCATGAGCACGGTGGAAGGATACTGCGCACGGCCGCCCGGCACGTAGATGCCGGCCGCAGCAAGCGGGGTCACCTTAACGCCGAGCATCGTGCCGTCCGGGCGCGTGGTAAACCAGCTCTGCTCGACCTCACGCTGGTGGAACTCGCGAATCTGGCATGCGGCCTTCTCGAGCGCGGCGACAAAGGCAGGATCAAGGCCTTCGATCGCAGCATCGATCTGCTCCTGCGGTAGGCGAAAACTCTGCAGCTCAACACCGTCAAAACGCTGGCAGTAATCGCGCACCGCGGCATCGCCGTTGGCACGCACGTTGGCCACGATATCGCGGGCGGCGTCGACGATGTTTTGCGGCAGCACACCCTTGCGGTTGAGCTGATTGGTAACGAGACGCTCGCCGGGAGCAAGCTTGATGGTCTTCATATCGGTATCCCCTATCGGTCGAGGTTGTGTTCGAAAAACGAAAGGCCGGGCGGCGGCGCCAATCGACCCGCAGCCCGGATATGGGGGGCGCCCGTGCGTGCTCGCGCTATTGTGCCGAGCCCGCGACGGGCTCAAAATGCTTGTCCTTCACGGCCGCCGCCAGGCGATCTGCCAGGTTGCGAACGCGCGGATCCAGGCGCGCGGCACCCGGATTGACGAAGAAGCGGGCCGTGCAGTCCATAATGCGGCCGGTGATGACCAGGTCGTTGTCGCGCAGGGTGGCACCCGTGGCGGTAATGTCCACGATGCGGTCGGTCATGCCGACGATGGGGCCCAGCTCGATGTTACCGTGCAGCGAAACGATGTCGGCATTCACGCCGCGCTCGGCATACCAGGCGCTCGCGATGCGCGGGTATTTGGTGGCCACGCGAAGCGACCCGCGACGGGCATAGTTGCGCTCGGCCTGACCGGCGCGCCATGCGGGCTCCGCCTCGATAAAGGTGCACAGGCCATAGCCCAGGTCGACCAGCTGCAGCAAGTTGAGGTCTGCCTCGATAAGCGAGTCCCAGCCGCAGATGCCGCAATCGGCACCGCCACAGCCTACAAAAGCGGGCGCGTCGCTGGGGCGCACGATGACAAACTCGATATCGCCAACCGTGCCCTCGCCAGCACGCGTGTCGCGACCGCGCACAATCAGGTGACGGCCGGGATCGCGCAGCTCAGAGACGTCTAAGCCTGCAGCCTCGAGCACGTCGAGCGTGTCGGCCTTAAGCGAGCCCTTGGGCACGGCGATGCGCAGCGGGCCCTCGGCACCACGGCCCACAGCGTGATCGCCGTCGGAAGCGGCATCCTCGGCCGAGGTGTGCGCAGCCTCCAGACGCTCGAGCGAAAAGGCGAAGCCCGCCGCCGGCACCTCGATGCCGTCGCCAAATGCGCCGGTAAAGATGGAGTCATAGCGTCCGCCCGAACCGACCGGATCGGGCAGTCCGCCGGCATAGGCCTTAAAGACCAGGCCCGTGTAGTAATCAAACGAGTTCATGATGGAGAAGTCGAAGGACAGCACCTGAGCATCCTCGGGAGCCAGGCCCTCGACCAGGGCACGCAGCTCGCGCGTGAGCGGCGCAACAATGCCCGCCGCCGCCAGCAGCGCGTCGACGCGGTCGAGCACCTCGGCACCACCGTGCAGGCGCGGCAGCTCGCTAATGGCGACCTTAACGGCCTCGGACTCGGCGCTTTCCGCCACGCGGGCATCGAGGCCCACAAAGTCGTTGGCATGCACGCAGCGCAGGGCCTCGGCAGCCAGCTCACGATCCTCGCATACCGCGAGCAATTCCTTAAACGGACGCACACTACCTGCGATAATTCGCGCATCGGGAAGTGCCAGCTCGCGTACGGCCTCGGCAACGAGCGAGACAATCTCGACATCGCCCGCGGCATCACCCGCACCGATAAGCTCAAAGCCCAGCTGTGTAAACTGGCGCGAGCCGCCGGCGTTGCGCTGGCACTCGCGAACCATCGGCGCCTCGTAGCGAAGGCGCAGGGGCAGATCGGCCGCGCGCATGCGGGTCGAAACCAGGCGCACGATGGGCAACGTATTGTCGGGACGGACTACCAGCAGACGGCCATCATCGTCAAAGAGCTTGAACGGCGTGTCCGCAATGCGACCGCCTTCCTCAAGAGAACCCTTGTCCTCGAGCAGCGGTGTCTCGACCGGAAGGTAATGATGCTCCCTGAAGCAGCCCTTCACCGTACATGCGATCTCCTCGCGCGCCTGAGCCTCCTCGGGCAATATGTCCCGGAATCCCCACGGTGTGGCCGTCATCTGGTGAGCCTCCTCATGCTGCGTTTCATATAGAACAGAAGACCGTCATAGCTCCGCCGGTCTTCTGGGTACTTTAGCATACTAGAGTGTTTGCGGGGAAAATCCGTCGCAGCCGCTCACGCCGTATTCATTTGGAAACATAGGGCAGATTGCCGCAACCCAACCCCACCTAGGCGCCAATCGCACGACGATACTCTGCCATTACCTGCGCATCGGCCGCCGCAGGATTGGCAAAATAGCGCCAGTCATAGGTCTCGGCCGAAACAACTCCGCGATAACCGCGCGCCACCAGCCTGTCCAGGTCGGCGCGCATATCGCGGTCGCCGTCACCCCAGGCAAGATGCGTCGTGCCGTCTGCCGCAACATCGACAAAATGCACGTGGGCGACATCATCGCCAAGCAGATCGAAATAATCGTCGATGGTATCCCCCGCCACCGCCATAGCGCCCAAATCCAGACACGCCTTAAGTGCCGGATGATCAACCGCTTCGATCATGCGCTTCGTATCGGCTGCCGAGTTCACGATCATCGACTCAACCGGCTGTAGGGCCTCGAGCACCAGTCGCACGCCGCGCTCTCCCGCATGCTCGGCAATCGCACGCAGCATCGAGGCGCTGCGACCCCACGCGTCCTCGATTGGCTCGTTCAAAAATGCCCAGCCACTCGAGACCATGACCTGCTCGGCTCCAAGTTCCGCCGCAATATCCACAACGTTCTTAAAGTACGCGAGTGTGCGGGCACGTGCCTCATTCCCGCGCGCCGCGATATTCCACGGCTTGGGGTTGTTCTGTTCGGGACAAAGCCCCACAATCCGAATCCCATACCGCTGTGACAGCTCCCGCACCTGCTCGAGCGAATCGCATCCATGGCAATCGACATACAGATGCATCGCCCCGGTCCAAAGCTCGCAACACGTATAGCCCGAGGCCGCTGCCGAAGAAAAGAATTCCTCGAGGTCAAAATAACGATGGCTGATATTCATGACGGCAAGCAGGGGGTAGCTCATAATTACTCTCCAACCTAAACGAGGCCCC
>CABQXG010000090.1 GCA_902468045.1 uncultured Collinsella sp. | reverse complement strand
CCGTTACGACACGCGCGCCGAGGCCGAGGCAGTTATGGCCGACTGCGAAAGCCGCGGGCGGCGCGGTTTGGCCTGCTACAAATGCGAATACTGCGGCGGCTGGCACCTGACATCGCACCCTTGGAAATAGGCACCGCATCGGCACGGCACCGACGGAGCGCCAACCATCGCACGCAAGCTACGGGCGCGGCGGCACCAAGACATCGTAACGAACGGCCTTGCCCGCAAGTTGATAGCTCGGCTTAACACCGGCAAGCAGCGGGCCCTTTACCGGCCGCTTGATAACGACTTTGCGCGGGTGCACCGCAAGCGCAGCTTCGACCAGCGTCCCCTCATCAGCACACGGCTGTTCCAAATGGTGCAGGAGTTGGAACTTCTTTTTAACCGCCGCACTTTTGGTGCGCTCGGGAAACATGGGGTCCAGATACACCACGTCGGGGGCGGCAAGCTCGCCCCGCCCGATCAACTCAGCTACATGGCGAAAACCGGCAATGCTGTCCTCGCCCGCATGAAGGCGCATGCGCGACACGGCAACCGCAAGCGCCGGATCATCTGCCGCGCGATCCAAGGCATCCTTGAGGAGCGCCGCAATCACGCAATCCTGCTCATACAGATCGACGGTAAAGCCCGCGGCCGCCAGCAGCAGCGAATCCTCGCCAAAGCCTGCCGTAGCGTCAATCGCCCATGGTCGCTCGATGCCCTTTGTGCGCGCAGCCTTCACCAACAGCTCTTGCTGCAGACGGCCCTGCTTGAGTCGCGGCAGCATGCGGCCAAAATCGGCACGCAGCTCCATCGTGCCGTCGGTGAGCGTGAGGCCCTCGGACTTCCCGGTCAGCTCAAGCCCCGCGGCCCGAACAACAGAAAAGGGATCGACGACGCCCATGGGCACTCCTTAACAAGCAAAACGAATACGTGAGCGCCGTTTATGTCAGCACCCAACCGTCCGTTATTGTCCCACATGCGACATGGCCCACAGCATCGCAATGCAAAGTACCGCCATCAATCCCGTGCACACGGCAGCGATCACGGAATCGCCCATGCGCCTTCCCAACGACCGCGGCTCACGCACTTGCCCTGTTCCGTACATCATGGCTCCTCCTTCGGTCCAGCTCTCACCATGGCCCCATCATCGCAGCGCCGCGCATACGCTGCCATCGATTTGGCTTACGTCCAGCTTTCCTTTTTGAAAGGTTGGGTTGGGTCGCGCGGGCTCAAAGCGCTTTCAGGCGCATGCATCGCCGCGTTGAACTACAATGTGCTTCACCATATGTGCAGTACATTGGGTGCGCCAAGTTGGCGTACTCGTATCGAAAGGACCAGCCATGAGCTTCACTCGCAAGACTCTCAAAATCCTTGCTCTCATCTACTTTGTTTTGGGCATCGCCAGCCTCGTCACCGCCGGCGTCGGTATCGCCACGGGCGGTCTCGATTCCACGTACGGTTCGTACGCCACGCTCGCAGCGATCGTGCTTATCGCCAAGGGTCTCGTCGACCTTGCCGCAGGCGTCGCCGGTATCAAGGGCGCCAACAAGCCTTCGCAGGTGGACGGCGCGTTTAAGCTCGGTATTGTTGCCGCGGTCGCCACGCTTGCCCAAGCGGTGCTCACGCTTCCCACGTTTGGCGGCGACGCCATCAACTTTGGCGCCTTTGTCATCGTGGTCTACGACCTGTTCTTTGTTCAGCAGGCACACGCCGTTAAGGCCGAGAACAAGGACCGCCTGTAAGCGCTCACTTCTCATAACCTCTACAGCCAGGCAGCTAAAAAGGGCCGATCGCGCATCTCCGCGGTCGGTCCTTTACGTTTGCCCAGATAAACCTACCAAAATAAACCTGTCCCTTTTTGGCAGGTTGTTAGCTGTGGCGGTACTCGGCGATGATGAAGTCGATATCGGTCTGGAGCGTGTCCAAGTTTGCCAGCCGCTCTTTGTCGGTAGGGCGCGTGCGGTAGTAATACGGCGTCATCTGGAACACCGCCTCGATGTCGGCCTGGGTCTGAAGCGTAATGTTCGCAGACACCCGCTGCGTTCCGACCAACTCGAGCTCGGTGGTCTTCGGCAGCTTCTCATCGTTAAGGTACGGCGTGTCGTAGAGTACCTCCTTGAGCCCAAAGAGGTGACGAGCACCCGGCACCACGGTGTAGAGCGAACCCTCCGGCGCCAGCACGCGGGCAAACTCGCGTTCGTTAAAGGGGGCAAAGAGCTCGGTCACCATATCGAAGGCGCCATCGGCCACGGGGATGTCCTTCATGTTGGCCACGAAGTAGGTCGCATCGCCGCGCTTGGCGGCCAGGCGCACCATCTCCTTGCCCAGGTCAAAACCGTAAGCATCTACGCCCGGCACCGCGCCCATGGCACTGGTGTAATAGCCCTCGCCACAGCAAATATCGAGCAGCGTCATGGGGCCGTTCGCAGACGTGGCGCGCCCAGACACCTGCTTGCGCACCAGCTCGACCATCGCATCGCGCAACGGCGCGTAGTATCCACGGTTCAAAAAGTCACGACGGCTGCGCGCCTGCGACTTGGGATCGCCCATGGAGTCGCCGCTCTTGGACGAGCGCAGTAGATATAGATAACCCTCGCGCGCACGGTCAAACCGGTGTCCGCCCGCACATGCGGCCCCACGCTCATCGTCCACCAGCGGCTCATGGCAAACGGGACACAACAACATGGCAACTCCTTAGCGCGGACTACACAACGCCCACCATTGTCGCACGCCTTCCCCGCCTAGTCATTGGGGACGTTCTTGAATGACTAGTTAGAAGAGATAAGGAGTGTCCCCAGCTGCCGGCAGAAAAGGAACGTCCCTACGTGCCGACTGGTTGCATTAGGAGTATCATCATCTGCGCAAATAAGCACGAAAGAGCATATTAGAGATTGAGAGCATATGGCTGACACCGTATCTAAGCACATTGACATGACCACCGGCTCGCTGTGGCGCAATATCCCCCTGTTCGCCTTCCCCGTGGCCGCCACGAGCATCTTGGAGCAGCTGTCGAACCTCATCGCCACGGTCATCATCGGTAACTTCTCGGGCGACCAGGGAACCCTCGCCATGGCAGCGGTCGGCTCCAATGTTCCGCTTACCAGTCTTATGCTCAACCTGTTTATTGGCATGTCGCTTGGCTCCAACGTGGTCATCGCCAACGCCATCGGCCGCAACGATCAGAACATGGTCAAACGCGCCGTCCATACCTCGATTTTAATGGCGCTCGTGGGCTTTGTCGTCATCGCCCTGGGCGAGGTCTTTGCCGAGCCCATGCTCGCCGCACTCAACGTTCCCGCCGAGACCATGCCGCTCGCCTCACTCTACCTACGTGTCTTTTTGCTCAGCATGCCCTCGATTTTGCTCTACAACTTTGAGGCCGCGATTTTCCGCTCCGTCGGCATCACCCGCATGCCGCTGCAGGCGCTTGCCGTGTCCACCGTCCTCAACATTGGCCTGGACCTCATCTTTGTCCCCGTACTCCACTGGGGAGTCGCGGGCGTCGCCATCGCCACCGCCATCGCCTACACCGTCAGCGCCGCTACGCTCTTTATTCGCCTGCTCAAGACCGACTCCGTCGTCCGCGTCACCCCGCGCGACCTGGCTATCGACCCCGTCGCCCTCAAGCGCATCGTTAAGATCGGCCTGCCCGCCGGCATCCAAAGCGCTGTCTTTGCCGTCGCCAACATCATCATCCAGTCCGCCATCAACAGCCTGGGCACCGAGGTCATGGCGGCATCGAGCGCCGCCATGAGCCTGGAGTACGTGTGCTACAACCTGCTCAACAGCTTTAGTCAGGCTTGCACCACCTTTGTGGGACAAAACCACGGTGCCCGCCAGATCGACCGTTGCACCAAGACGCTCAAGGTCTGCCTAGTCGAAGGCGGTATCGTCGCGCTCACCACGATTATCGTTATTGTTGGCCTGGGGCGCGAGATCTTGTCGCTGTTCAACAGCGATCCCAACATCGTCTCGATCGGCTATATCCGCGTGTGCTCGATCTTCCCGGCGTACGCCTTTAGCATGTTCTACGAAAACATGTCGGGCTACCTGCGCGGCTTTGGTATCTCGCTCACGCCCGCCCTCATCACCATGATCTGCGTCTGCGGCATCCGCTTCTACTGGGTGTTCTGCGTGTTCCCGCACTTCCGCACCTTTGCGAACATCATGATGGTCTACCCCATCAGCCTGGGCACCACGGCGTTCTTTATGGTCGTAGCGGTATTGCTCTGCCACCCGGCACGCACCTATCGCGCCACCCAAGCCAAAGCGACAGCCCGCTAAACACCGCACTCAACGCCACGCCAGTCATTATTTGACAATATGTGAGCTCATGTAGTCGATAAAGCGCCTCGTGGCGATAGGCATGGTGTCCCAACTGCGCCAGGCTGCCACTACGTCGCGCGAGGGGGCGTGCACGATGGGCCGCACGCGAATATCGGCTCGCATGCCCTCAACGGTACGGCGATATAGCATGCTCACGCCTAGGCCCTCCTCCACCATCGCCATGATGGTGTAGTCGTCGGTCACCTCACTCGTCACATACGGCGACAGGCCATGCGCAGCAAATGCATCGAGCACCAGGCTCTGTTCGCCCTCATCCAGCAGCACAAACGGCTCGGACGCCAGGTCGGCGAGTGTCACCTTTTCCTTTGCCGTCAGTGGATGCGCGGCCGGCAATAATGCTACCAACTCGTCGTGATAGACCACGCGCTTCTCGAGACCAGCGGTAAACCCGCGTGCCGTAAAGCAAAAGTCAACCACGCCATCGTGCACCCACTGGGCGTTGCGCGTGTAATCGCCCTGCTTGAGGGTAAAGTGCACGCCCGGATGCAGGGCCCCAAAGTCGCGGATCACGCGCGGCAACACGGTTCGACTCACGTTGGTAAACGTCGCAATGCGAATATCGGTCGACGAAAGCCCCAGCAGCTCCTGGCGCTTGCCTTCGAGCTCGGCCTCGGCAGTCACGATCTGGCGCAGGTACGGCAGATATTGTTTACCGTCGCGCGTAAGCGTAACGCCCTGCTTTCCGCGCTCGATAAGCGTGGTACCCAGCTCGCGCTCGAGCGCTTTGACGGCCTGGCTCACCGCACTTTGCGTATAGCCCAGCTCGTCGGCCGCACGTTTCAGGCTGCCGCAATCGACCACCATACAAACAATCTGATACCGCGATGCCATCGTGCCTCCACATCAATGCAGCCGTAAAACGTTTTGCCAGCGCTTTTTCTGCCTACATTAGTATTTCTTAATCATACTGAAGATACATTCGCTTTACTACATCCACATCTGGGAGCAGAATCCTTTGTACGAAACCGTTCTGTAACAAAAGGAGTCCCATGGATCGCAAAAAAGCAATCGCGCTCTCATTTTCCGTTCCCGTCGCATGGGGCTTTTCGTACCCTCTCATGAAGATCGGCATGGACAGCATGAACGCCACGAGCATCGTCGCGCTACGCTGCATCATCGCCTTTGTGGTCTGCCTGCTGCTCTTCCACAAGCACGCGTTGCGCATCAACCGCGACCTTATGGTTCGCGCCGCCATCATCGGCGCCATCATGGCAACCGAGCTCACCTGCATGTGCCTGGGCTCCAGCCTCACCTCTGCCTCCACTGCCGGCTTTTTGCAGAGCCTGACGGTCGTGATCGTGCCGTTTGCCAACGCCGCCCTGCTGCGCCGCGCCCCCGAGCGCAAAGTGCTCATCGGCACCGCCATCGTCACCTGCGGCATGTTGCTGCTCTCGGGCACCGACTTCACCAGCCTGAATCCGGGCGCGCTCATCATGCTGCTCTCCGCTTTTATCTATGCCGGCCACATTATCGTAGCCAAGCGCTTTGTCGAAGATGTCGACCCGCTGTCCCTGGGCGTTTGGCAGCTGGGCTTTGGCGGCCTGTTCTCGGGCATTGCCGCATGCGTCTTTGGCGGTTTCACACTTCCCAGTACGCCGGGCGAGATCGTGGTCGTCGTCGCGCTCGCACTCATCTGCTCTGCCTACGGCTTTATCACCCAAACGCTCGTGCAGCCCCACGTGCCTGCCGAGACCACCGGCTTCGCCTTCTCGCTTGAGCCGGTCTGCTCCGCTGTCTTTTCGTTCTTCTTGGTTGGCGAGGTCCTGAGCCCCATCGCCTTCTTTGGCGCCGCCCTCATCCTTACCGGCGTCATGGTGGCAACCGTCGAGCTTCCACGCCTTCGCGCACATGGACAGGCTCGCA
>CABQXG010000089.1 GCA_902468045.1 uncultured Collinsella sp. | reverse complement strand
ATACGGTTGAGCAGTCCGACAGCGGCGTAAAGATTAAGGTATTCAGCCCTCACGAGAGCGGCGACAGCGCGATCTATTACGTGAGCTACACCATGACCGGTGCGGTTATGAACTGGGCCGATACCGCCGAGCGCTACTGGAAGTTCGTGGGCGACGGCTGGTCTGCGGATTCCGACGATGTCGAGATGGAAGTGCGCTTCGCAAATGCCGCTGCCGGGACGGCGGCCGTCAGGGGCGATAACTTCCGCGCATGGGGCCACGGCCCGCTGACGGGCGATGTATCGCTCGATGCGGACGAACCCATGGTCACCTATACCATTCCCTGTGTGCATCAGGGCGAATTCGCCGAGGCACGCATCGCCTTCCCTAGCGACTGGGTGCCGCAGCTTACCGCCTCGGGCGAAGAGCGCATGTCAACGATTCTGAGCGAAGAGAAAGAATGGGCTGACGAAGCTAACGCCCGCCGCGCTCATGCTCGCATGATTGCCAATGCGCTTGCCGTGCTAAGTGTTGTCGCAGCGGTGGTCTTTACCGGCATAATCGTTGTGCTCAAGCTGCGCCGCCGCAAGCCCAAGCCGCTTTTCCAGGACGAATATTTCCGCGACGTGCCCTCGGCCGACCATCCCGCCGTGCTTTCGGCCCTCATGAGTTGGAACGAGGTGCCCGATCAGGCATATATCGCCACGCTCATGAAGCTCACTGACGACCGTGTGATTAAGCTGGAGCAGGCGACCGCGACCAAGGCCAAGAAGGGTCTGTTGGGGCGTGAAAAAGAAGAGCAGACGTATCGTGTGACGGTGAGCGATGCGGGCTGGAAGTCGGCCAAGGGCATTGACCGCATGGTGCTCAAGGTCTTCTTTGCCGGTGCTAAGCCTGACGAGAACGGCGATCGCTCGCGCACGTTTGACGAGCTGCAGCACTACGTCAAACAGCACGCTACGCCCGTGGGCGACAAGCTCGAGGACTATCAGAACACCGTTAAGGGCAAGCTGGCCGATAGCGAGTACGTTGCCTCGGACGGCATTGTCGCAATGGTGTTTGGCCTGGTCCTTGGTATCCTGATTGCCTTTGTTCCCGTGGGATCCATCTTCTTTACCGATGGCGCACAGGCGAACATTACCGCCGCGGTTATCTCGGTGCCGATTGTGCTGGTGGGTATCGGCGTGGGCCTTACGTTCCGCCGCTTTACGCCGGAGGGCGCCGAGGTGGCGGCTCGCTGCAAGGCACTTAAGCATTGGCTCGAGGACTTCACTCGTCTAAAGGAAGCCGTCCCGGGCGATCTGGTGCTGTGGAACAAGCTGCTGGTGATGGGCGTGGCGCTGGGCGTTTCGAAGGAAGTCCTGCGTCAGCTTGCCGAGGCTGTTCCTCCCGAGGTGCGCGAGGCCGACGGCTTCTACGACAATTACCCCTGCTACTGGTGGTACTACCATCATTACGGTATCGAGTCTCCGCTCGATTCGTTCGATGACGTGTATCACGAGAGTATCCGTGAGCTGGCGTCGAGCTCCGACAGCTCGGGCGGCGGCGGAGGCGGCGGCTTCTCTGGCGGCGGTGGTGGCGGCGTCGGCGGAGGCGGCGGCGGAACGTTCTAGCGCGCTCTGATTTTTGGGATGGATCTTCTCCGGCGACTGTCGACGGACCCATCCCATTTTTATGCGCTACCTACGAAGGCTGTCCCCAACGACTAATTACTGGGAACATCCCTAAATGACTAGGTATGGCTGCTGGGTTTAGGCTGTTAGATCGAGTTCGTAGAGGAAGCTTTCGCGCGGCATGTCGTGACGGCGCTCTTCGCGGTTGGCGCGGTGCGTGGCCGTGCGCTTAAAGCCGTGCAGCTCGTAGAACTTCCACGAGCAGTTGGAGTCGGTGTACAGGTGCGCCCTCGTCGCTCCAAGCGAGGACAGGTGCGAGACGGCGGCATCGAGCAGAACCGTGCCAACGCCCAGGCCATGGACATCGCGATCCACGGCAAGCAGCGTGACCTCGTTGTCGTGCGGCAACGGGCTGCTCTCGAGCAGGCGGTTGTTGGTTCGGATGGTTGCGCGCACAAACGAGAGATACTCGGCGCACGCATCGGGCTCTAGCTCACGCATCTGCGATAGCAGCGCGCGTTCGGTATCCATCCAATGCTCGTTGATAGTGGCGCCGGAGCTCTGTCCCGCACGCGCGAGCGAAATGCCACGCGCCTGACCGTCGATTACGGCAACCTGTGAAAACGTCGACGACGAAAGGCAATAGGCGAGGTCGCACGCGGCCTCAAGGCGGTTGTACTCATCGTTATCCGAATTGTTATGCCAAAGCTGCTGCAGAATCAGCGCGATGGCGTCGAAGTCTTCGGTATCAAACGGTCGGTAGAGAACCCGCGAGACCATGGTGCCTCTTTCTTTTGCGGATGCATATCGAGCACAGTTCTACCACGCCATTGGCATCTAATTATGGTGCCCCTGTGTTCCATGAACTCACCGTGCCCGGTGCCATGCCCATCCCCTCCGCTCGCAAACTTTTTCTGCACATGCGCCCGTTGCGGGGTGCATCGATGCGCTCGATGCGCTACATTAAATCAGTATTTTCAATGCCGCTGCGCGAGCGCTGCAGATCGACGTATCACCGACTCACAGAGCACGGCGGCGTACCAGACAGGAGGACTGCATGGGATCTGATGTGAAGATCGCACGCGCGTTGATCTCGGTTACCGATAAGACGGGCGTCGTCGATTTCGCACGGACGCTGGTTGACGACTTTGGCGTCGAGATCATCTCTACGGGCGGCACGGCTCGTGCCATCGAGGACGCGGGCGTTCCCGTAACCCCCATCGAGGAGTTCACGGGCTATCCCGAGATGATGGACGGCCGCGTTAAGACCCTGCACCCCAAGGTTCATGGCGCGCTGCTGGCCCGCCGCGATTCCGAGCAGCACATGCAGGAGGCCGCTGAGCACGGCATTAAGCTGATCGACCTGGTCGTCGTCAACCTGTACGAGTTCGAGAAGACCGTTGCCAACCCCGAGGTCACCTTCGCGGACGCTATCGAGCACATCGACATCGGTGGCCCCTCTATGCTGCGCTCTGCTGCCAAGAACGCCGCGAGCGTTACCGTCATCTCCGACCCGGCCGACTATGATGCCGTCCTGGCCGAGATGCACGAGACCGGTGGCTGCACCACGCTTTCCACCCGTCGTCGCCTGCAGGTGAAGGTCTACCAGACCACCGCCGCCTACGACACGGCTATCTCCCGTTGGCTTGCCGCCCAGGCGAGCGACGTGGCGGACACCTCTGCCAAGCTCGAGATCTCGCTGGAGAAGGTCGACGACCTGCGCTATGGCGAGAATCCTCAGCAGAAGGCTACGGTCTACCGCTTCGCCGAGGGCTGCGAGAACACCGCGAGCTCGCAGTTCCCGCTCGTGGGCTCCGAGCAGATCCAGGGCAAGCCGCTCAGCTACAACAACTATCTGGATGCCGACGCCGCCTGGAACCTGGTCCGCGAGTTCGACGAGCCGGCCTGCGTAATCCTCAAGCACCAGAACCCCTGCGGTTCCGCCGTTGCCGAGGACATCACGGCTGCCTACGACCGCGCCTTCGCCTGCGATCCCAAGAGCGCCTTTGGCGGCATCATCGCCTGCAACCGCGAGGTTCCCTATGAGCTGGTTGAGCACTTTGCCGATCAGAACAAGCAGTTCGTCGAGGTCATCATCGCCCCGAGCTACACTGCCGAGGCGCTCGAGCGCATGGCCAAGCGCCCCAACCTGCGCGTGTTGGCGACCGGCGGCGTGGACCACGGCGCCCAGGTGGAGCTGCGCTCCGTCGACGGCGGCATGCTGGTGCAGGAGGTCGACCACGTGACCGAGGATCCCGCGACCTTTACGTTCCCCACCGACCGCAAGCCCACCGACGCCGAGATGGCCGAGCTCGAGTTTGCCTGGAAGGTCTGCAAGGGCGTTAAGTCCAACGCCATCCTGATTTCCAAGGGCAAGGCCGGCATTGGCATGGGCCCGGGTCAGCCTAACCGCGTTGACTCTGCGCTGCTTGCCTGCGAGCGCGCCGAGGACTTCTGCGAGCGCGAGGGCGTGGAGAAGGGCGGCTTTGCCTGTGCAAGCGACGCGTTTTTCCCGTTCCGCGACAATGTCGACGTGCTTGCTGCGCACGGCGTGACCTGCATCATCCAGCCCGGCGGCTCCAAGCGCGACGACGAAAGCATCCAGGCCTGCAACGAGCACAATATTGCTATGGTCTTTACCGGCGCCCGCCACTTTAGGCACTAAGTTTCGCCCCGAAACAAAATAATCTCTGCAAAAGACGGTCGCTCCGTTTGGAGGGCCGTCTTTTTGGTATAAGAGGACGGAATGACTAACACGAAAGGTACAACCATGCCCCAGATTGATGATGCCGAGCTGTTTGGCAATGCCGAGGATCAGCGTGCGTACGAGGACTTTTGCGCCAATCAGGAGGCGGTCGAGAAGTTTACGCTCGACAAGCCCGCGCTTGTCTGCCGTTGGCGCATGTCCAATAAAAAGGTGCCCATGCTCAACCGCCACATTCGCGCACTGTCCGAGCGCCTGGTGCAGGGCGAGCCGCTTACCCATAACATGCTCAGCTGGGCCAAACAGCACGTTGAGTGGTCGCTTGCCGAGGGCGATTACACTGCGCACGACGGCGTACTCATGCTGGTGATCGACATCAACGGCAATGCCGCCATGACGGTGGGCGAGTACGAGCCGCTGGCCGATACGTCGGCCAAGGCGCTACGTGCCCGTTCCGCCGAGGCCCGCTCCGAGGCCGACGAAACCGGCGTGGCGCCCGAGCTGCTCGCCGCCGTCAACAACGGCGAGCTTGCCTTTGTGGCGCCGGCGGACGAGTGCCTGTGTGGCACGGCGACCCTTATTGAGCAGTTGGCCCAGACCAAGGGCATCCCGGTCACGCGCGTAGACATTCCCGCGCAGCTTAAGGGCGCCCTGTTCCTGGTGAGCGACGAGCACGGCGTGGTTCCCGCAACCGAGACGGACGCCGCGGAGGCCGACGCCGCCACGGTCGCCTTCTTTGCCGACGGCTACGAAAAGCTTCGCGCCCGCCGCTCCTAACTTCAAGGCGGGGTGGGCTTACTGAAGCGAACGAGCGCGTTCGATGGCGTAGGCGAGCGACAGCTGCTCCATCTCCGAGGCGCATTTGTAGCTCAGTCCGGTGAGGGCTGTCACCTTATCGAGGCGATATCGAATCGTGTTCGGGTGCTGGCTGGTCTGCTTGGCGGTTCGCTCGATACGTCGGTCGTTCTCAATGAATGCGGCGAGCGTGGATTCCAGCTCGCTGCCATGCTCACTGTCGTGCTCGCGTATCGGCGAGAGAATCGCCTCCGAGAATGATCGCATCTCCGGAGTTTCCGCAAAAGGCATCACGGTTCTCAGGATGCCGAGCTGCGTATAGCGGACGGGACCCTCGGCTCGTTGACAAGATAGGCGCTGTGCGTAAATCGCCTGCGAGATCGCCAGCGCCACCGCCTCGTCCCCAAACAGAATATCGCTGATGCCGAGCCCTTCCGCTCCGCCATCGATACTGCTAGCCTCGATGAGCTCCGTGAGCGCCTGCACGATTCCCTCCACATCGAGCGTCTGCTCCGAGTCACTTGTCGCTACGAATAGCAAACCTCCGTCATAGGGTGCCAGCATGTTGTGGCATCCGGCGAGGGTCGATTTTGCACAGAGACGTTCGATTTGCAAAAACGTACGCGGGTCGAGGGGCTCTGCAAACGATGCGAACAGGGCGACCGCTTCGTCCAGAAATGACGGGTTGAGGCCTCGGATGCGTCGGCAGATGGACTCGGGCGATACGTCTGTCCTCAGGGCATCGATCTCGCGCTGTGCGAAGTCGATGGACGCGAGCTGCTCGATATGCCGTTTGACCTCATAGATGACGCTGTCAAAGAACAGTGAGTCGTCGGTCGTGAGAAAGACCGGGTAGTGCCGCGCGTTGGCGTAGCGGATGGCTTGGTCGGGAATCGGGATGTGCAGGACGTTTTTGATGATAAGACCGCTCGTTCCCTTGGCGACGAGGTATTTCACGGCTTCAGTGATGAGGTATGGGTCGTCCTTCGCATAGAGGAAGGTGCTGAGGACGATTTCGTCTGAGCTGAAGTTGGCGCGCTGGTACTTGTTCTTGAGGCCGGGTATAAGTTCATAATCGAGGATCCCGACGCCAGAGACGGCACGCGAG
>CABQXG010000088.1 GCA_902468045.1 uncultured Collinsella sp. | reverse complement strand
CGAGGCACGGAGCTGAGTAATCTGCACCGTGATTCCCTTAGGGAAACACGGCTAAAGCCCCGTAGGCGTGTTCTCCTTAGGGGAATCATGCTTACGGGGCTCGATGCATGTTGAGAAGTTGTGATCAAACTCAAAGTTAGAATCGATTTAGTCTGCTCGATAGTGCGACCCGAGACTTTCGGTGCGCTTGCGCATGGCTTTGACCATTTCCTGTGCCAGCTGAATCTGCGATTGCAGGCGGGCGAGGGCTGCGACTTCGCTGTCCTGGGCTTTCTGTGTGCTCAAGGTCGTTGCCTCCGTCTTCAAGCCCTCAAGCTCGTGTAGTGCTTCGGATAGGCCTGTTTCGGTGCGGTTGATCATGCAATAGGTACTCATCGTGTGCTTAAGGCTGCGGGTCAGGCGCTCGGCATCTGTTGTGGCAATGCCGTGCTGGGGGAGGGCGATATCCGCCTTCAGGGCCGCCTCAGGTGTATTCTGTGCTGCCTGGGCTGCCGATGCGCCTGCGATGCGCCCGAACACGATGCCGTTGGCACTTGATAAGCCACCAATGCGGTCGGCGCCGTGCATGCCGCCTGTCGCCTCGCCGCAAGCGTAGAGGCCCTCAACGCCCGTGTACGCGGTCTTATCGATCTTGATGCCGCCGTTAGCGGCGTGGGCATACATCGCAACGCGCATCTCGTCAGTCGGGGCGATGCCGTGCTCGTCTTGCAGCCAGGTGGCAAAGGTCTGCACAAACTCTGGGACATCCTCGCGGGGGAAGTCGTAATGGAGTGCCAGGCCTTCGGCACCTGCCTGATCGATGACGAGATCGATAGCACGGGAGGCCAAGCGTGACGTGAAGGGACCATATCCAGAGCGCTGCTCGAGCAGGTCGTCCAGCTTGTCGTCGGCAATATCTACCGGCTGGTCTACATGTACGTAGCGCCAGGTTTTCTCGTTGAAGACCAGGTTGCGCTTGGGCTCGATGAAGCCGGGCATCATCTGCATGAACTCTATATTAGTAAGCGATGCGCCGTGCGCCAGTGCGATGGCCTGCGAGGAGCTGAGCACATCAGCCGACGTAAGGCTGCGCTCGAACAGGCCGCCTGTGCCACCGGCTGCGATGATCGTGGCCTTGGCAGCAAATGGCACGATTCGATCTTCGGTGAGGTCGTAGAGCATGGTTCCGGTGATTCTGCCGTTCGTGTCCTCAACAAGGTCGATAAGCTCATGGCGGGGGAGCAGGCGAATGCCGAGCGACTCGATCCAGGTCGTCAGAGCGTCCTCAAGGGGCTTGCGGGTGAGGCCGCGCCACATGCGCGTCTTGTGGTCAAAGCAGGGGATAAATTGCTTTTGTTGAGCACTCTTGGCGCTTTGCGGACGCTGGAGCTCAACGCCCAGGTCTTGCTCGAGCCAGTCAATCGCTTGGGGAATGCCGTGGACGAACGTTTGGACGAGTTCGGGGTCGGCAACGCCGTCGCCGACGGCCAGGATGGTGTCGATGAGGTCCTGCTCGTCGTCTTCGTCGACGGGACCGATGAGGCCGAGGCCCCAGGTACCCGGGAAGAAGCTCGATCCACTCATGGTCTTGCCGGCGCTTGCCACAGTGACGGTTGCACCCGTGCGTGCCGCTTCGATGGCGGCACAAAGGCCCGCAATGCCAGATCCAATTACCAGTACATCAGTCGATTCCATCGGATTCCTTTCTCGTCCGGCGCATTGTCGCACGGGTGATCGGCAATGGGGCCGCAAAGACCCGGCAAATCGGTAAAGGGCAAATATGGCAGGTGGGTGTCATGGACGCTCTGACGCTCCATCTCATCACATCTTGTATTTCGCCCCAACTGATATATCGGCATTAGCTACCCTGCGACAGCGCAAACAAAAAGAGCCGCTACCCGGGTGGGTAGCGGCTCCAAAGCTCAACTATATGAGCATCGCGCGGGCGCGATTAGGCCTTGAGGGCCTCCTCGACGGCGACAGCGCAGGCGACGGTGGCACCGACCATGGGGTTGTTGCCCATGCCGATGAGACCCATCATGTCGACGTGCGCAGGCACGGAGGAAGAACCGGCGAACTGGGCGTCGGAGTGCATGCGGCCCATGGTGTCGGTCATGCCGTAAGAGGCAGGGCCGGCGCCCATGTTGTCCGGGTGCAGGGTACGGCCAGTGCCGCCACCAGAAGCGACGGAGAAGTACTTCTTGCCAGCCTCGAGGCGCTCCTTCTTGTAGGTGCCAGCGACGGGGTGCTGGAAGCGCGTGGGGTTGGTGGAGTTACCGGTGATCGAGATGTTGACGTTCTCGTGCCACATGATGGCAACGCCCTCGCGGACGTCGTCGGCGCCGTAGCAGTTGACGGCGGCGCGGGGACCATCGGAGTAGGGGATGGTCTCGACGACCTTGAGCTCGCCCGTGAAGTAGTCGAACTGGGTCTTCACGTAGGTGAAGCCGTTGATGCGGGCGATGATCTGAGCAGCGTCCTTGCCCAGACCGTTGAGGATGACGCGCAGCGGCTTCTTGCGAGCCTTGTTGGCGTTCAGAGCCAGGCCGATAGCACCCTCAGCGGCAGCGAAGGACTCGTGACCGGCCAGGAAGGCGAAGCACTCGGTGTCGTCGGAGAGCAGCATAGCGCCCAGGTTGCCGTGGCCCAGACCGACCTTGCGGTCCTCGGCGACGGAGCCGGGAACGGTGAAGGCCTGGATGCCCTCGCCGATGATGGCGGCAGCCTCAGAAGCGGACTTGGCGCCACGCTTGACAGCGAGAGCGCAACCGAGGGTGTAGGCCCACTCGGCGTTCTGGAAGGCGATGGACTGGGTGTTGTTGACGATCTCACGCGGGTTGAAGCCCTTGTCGGTGCAGATCTGCAGAGCTTCCTCGAGGGAGGCGATGCCGTTGTCGGCGAGGCACTTGTTGATCTTGTCAGCGCGGCGCTCGTAACCTTCGAACGTAACAGTCATAGTTATTTCCCTCCCTTTCTACTCGTGAACCGGGAACACGCTGGCGACGGAGTGAGTCTCCTCGTCGGTGCGCGGGTCGATGTACTTGGCAGCGTTCTCCCACTGACCATAGTGGCCCATAGCGCCAGCGATGGCCTCCTCGGGGGTCTTGCCGGCCTTGACGGCGTCGGTGAACTTGCCGAGGTTCAGGAACTCGAATGCGATGATCTCGTTCTTGTCGTTGAGAGCCATGCGGGTGACGTAGCCCTGAGCGAGCTCGAGGTAACGAGCGCCCTTGGCCTTGGTGCCGAACATGGTGCCGACCTGAGAGCGAAGGCCCTTGCCGAGGTCGTCGAGGGAGGCGCCCACGGGCAGGCCGCCCTCGGAGAACGCGGTCTGGCTGCGGCCGTAAACGATCTGCAGGAAGATCTCGCGCATAGCAACGTTGATGGCGTCGCAGACGAGGTCGGTGTTGAGGGCCTCGAGGATGGTCTTACCGGGAAGAATCTCGGAAGCCATGGCGGCAGAGTGGGTCATGCCCGAGCAGCCGATGGTCTCAACGAGGGCCTCCTCGATGATGCCGTCCTTGACGTTCAGCGTGAGCTTGCAGGCGCCCTGCTGAGGTGCGCACCAACCCACACCGTGCGTAAGACCGGAGATGTCGGAAATCTCCTTAGCCTGGACCCACTTGCCCTCCTCGGGGATGGGTGCGGGGCCGTGGTATGCACCCTTGGCAACGGGGCACATGTTCTCCACTTCCTGTGAGTACTGCATGCCTCTCCTCTCTATCGTGTTGGCGTCCCGTCTGGGGGTCGTGGCTGGCGATTGCCGGGCGACCCTTCGAAAGGGACATGACATTCAGCCCCTATAATACCGCAAAATGCACGGAATATTCGGCGAACGGCTCAGTTTTCGTAGCGAGAAGTCCTGAAGTTTTAATTGAAACGGTTTAACTCTATGTTCTGTGGTCATGAACTTCCGTAGAGGGGGTCCGTCTTGGGCAAGCTTTTGGTCCGCTCTTGCAAGCGTTGCAGTGGTTGACCTGTTGCAACGGTGCCGTTCGCCGCCTGTTTGCTGCCTTTGGCCGCGCGAGTGTATTGTTTTGCGTGAATGTTTTGATGGCACGCTTCAATCGTGCTGTATTGGATGGTAAGCAGATCCCGGCGAAGGGAGCGCCATGCAGCGCGTTTGGAGAACGGTTACCGGCTTTTACCATGTCTGTGCCCGCGGTACGGGCAAGCAGCTCATCTTTGAGGGCGATGAAGACCGATGGGAGTTTTTGGAGCTGATGCGCGAGTGCTGCCGCGAGGAGGGCGTGACGGTTATCGCCTGGTGTCTTATGGGCACTCACGTGCATTTGGTGCTTGCAGATTACGAGGACAGGATGAGCGCGGCGATGCACCGGTTGCTTTTGACGTACGCGCGGCGGTTCAATAAACGCACGGGGCGCACAGGCCATCTGTTCCAGAACCGTTTTGACCGGCGTTCGCTCGATACCGACTGGCAGGTGATGGAGGCTATTCGTTCCGTACACGCCGATCCGCAGGAGGCTGGCATCAGCTTAATCGAGCGTTATCCCTGGAGCAGCTTTGCCGAGCATTTGCGCGCTTACGACGGTGACGCGACTGATGTCGCGAGGGGATTTTCTGATCCTTCTTGCGTGCTTGAGCTTTTTGGTTCTGCCGAGGGCTTTATTCCCCATTCGCTTTCGACGCCCGACGGCGGCGAGCCAGCGCTGGGCGATATGAAAGAGACGGAGTGGGAACGCCACGCCTTTGCCGACAAGATGGCGAAGAGCCTCGGGGTTCCGCTCCACGGGGTTAAAGCCGCGCCGTCGGCGCAGCGCAATATCGTCATTCTTGGATTGCACGATGCCGGTTTTACGGTGCGTCAGATTGAGCGATATACGGGGATTGGCAAAAGTACCGTTTCTCGTATCGTGCGTGCCTGTGCACGAACGGCGGTGCAGACTGGCCGAAACGTGGCGTAGGACTGCCTGTGCACCGCAGCTGGGGTCGCCCATATGCCACAACCATTGTTCTAAAAGCTTGGTACGGTAACTGCACTTCTTAATATGCATAGAAAAATCGCCATCTTGCATAAAATAACGGCTCGGTCCGGGTTTGCCCGTGCCTACCCCCGTCTGCGCCGTGCAAAAAACGGAGTTTTCAGCATCGTGTTGCTGTCGGCACCGCCGCAATCTTGCAACATACGGGTCCCGAAGCTATTGATTCCCGCCGTTGCGCCCCCGAAGCGCGTGCCTGCGTCCCGTCAGACCGCGATGCTTGTTCTAAAGCACAATATATATGCGCCTAAAGACGTTGATTAACGCTTTCGATGCGTATACACACAGCTTGGCGTGCTGAATACTCGCAAAAATGCACGCCGCTCCCTATGGGACCCGTCTGCGGCAGGCGCGAAGCGAGTCGGAGCTTCGCAGAACGGGGCTTGGCGCATTGCTTGGCGGGCCCGGGGCCCTGCCGCAGGCCTTTGGTGCTGTGGAAAACGCCCGTGCTCGCGTCTGGCTGTGTGGCAAATGTCAGACGGGGCGCCGGACGCGCGGACTTTGTGCGTTCGCGCTCATTAGGTAAAAACAGAGCCGCCCGTATCGGGCGGCTCGGCAATCAAAAACCTTGGATTCGGGGCATAAACTACTGGTTAGCTTGCCCCTCGAGCATGCCGTCGAGGGTGCGCCAGGCGAGCTCGGCGCATTTGACGCGGGCGGGCATGTGCGAGATGTCCTGGAGCTGGGCGGCTTCGTCCAGGTCTTCCAGGTCTTCCTCGGAGAGCTGCTCGCCGCGGATCATGGCGAGGAAGAGCTCTGCCAGGCGGTGAGCTTCCTCGACGGTCTCGCCGGTGATGAGGTCGGCCATGATGTCGGCGCTGGCCTGGCTGATGGCGCAGCCGTGGCCGGTAAAGGAGGCCTCCTCGATCACGTTGTTCTCGACACGCAGCTGCAGAGTGAGCTCGTCTCCGCAGCTGGGGTTGATGCCGTCGTGCTCGTGCGTGGGAGCATCCATCTCGTACTTGTAGTCGGGGTGCGAGTTGTGCTCCATAAATGTGGTGGAGGTGTACAGATTACCCATTGAACGTGCTCCAAACGTGATGCAGGCCGGCGATGAACTTGTCAATGTCGGCCTTGTCGTTGTAGAAGGCCACGCTGGCGCGGCAGCAGGCAAGGTTCTCGACACCCAGCCAGGTAAGCAGCGGCTGCGCGCAGTGGTGACCGGCGCGGATGCAGACGCCGTCCATGTCCATGATGCTCGCGACGTCGTGCGGGTGGATG
>CABQXG010000087.1 GCA_902468045.1 uncultured Collinsella sp. | reverse complement strand
GATTTATCGCGAGTTCCGCACGAGCCGAAGAGCACTTAATGTGCTCTTCGTGCGAGCAGGACTGTAGAGCAGGAAATCTCACAGGCCGCGCACGGGCCCCTGTGGGCGAGCAAGCGGACGACAAACACATCTGTCCAATAATTCGTCTGAAACACAATGAAAAACCGTTTGATGTGAGTTAATATAAACAACGTCGTGAATCTGACTCCTGCCACATGCATGACAGGGGTTAAACACAAAAAAGGAGTCAACTATGGTTTCTGAGAAGGCTACCCTCGTTAATCCTCAGGGTCTGCACATGCGTCCGGCTGGTCTGTTCGCCTCCACCATGGGCAAGTACGCCTGTGACGTGACGGTCGTTACCCCCGAGAAGGAGGTCAACGGCAAGTCCCCGATGGCCCTCATGGCTGCTGGTATCCCCTGCGGCACCGAGGTCGAGGTCAAGTGCGACGGCGCTGACGAGGCCGAGGCTCTGGCTGCTGCCATCGAGCTCATCAAGAGCGGTCTTGGCGAGTAGAACTCAAACGGGTCGCATGTTGAACAATTAAGTTCATACTTGGGGGCGCAGTGACCTGTATCAAGGTAGCTGCGCTCTTTTGTCATGGATATGGCAAAACGCTTTATCACATGACACGGAGAGAGGAATGGGAATGTATCAGGGAGTCAACGCATCCGAGGGTATCGGTATCGGCACCGTCATGGTCGCCGTCGATCCCGACTTGACGTTTGAGCCGCACGAGGTTGCTGATTCGGCAGCAGAGAAGGAGCGCTATCAGTCCGCTCTTTCGGTCTTCTGCGAGAAGACCCAGGCTCAGGCCGACCACATGAAGGAGACGGTGGGCGAGGCCGAGGCCGAGATCATGAGCGGACACATTGTCCTGGCTCAGGATCCGGGCATGACCGACGCCATCAACGCCGCCATTGACGGCGGCACCTGCGCCGAGCAGGCGCTCATGGACACCTCGACCATGTTCGAGAACATGTTCCTGTCCATGGACGACGAGATGTTCCGTCTGCGCGCGGCCGACATCGCCGACATCCGCACCGGTATTCTGGCCGAGCTGCTGGGCAAGGAGGTCGTCGACCTCTCCGTCCTGCCCGAGAACACCGTCGTTGTCGTGCACGACCTTACGCCGTCCATGACCGCCACGATTGATAAGGCCCACGTTGCCGGTATCGTCACCGAGACCGGTGGCCGCACGTCGCACTCCGCGATCATTGCGCGCGCCCTCGAGATCCCGGCTGTCCTTTCGGTTTCCAACAGCTGCACCGCGCTGCGCAACGGTATGACCGTTGTCGTCGACGGTGGCAAGGGTATCGTTGAGGCCGATCCCGACGAGGAGACGCTCGCCGCCTACACCGCCAAGGCCGAGGCCTTCGCTGCCGAGAAGGCAGCCCTCGAGGCCTTCCGTGGCAAGCCGTCCGTGACTGCCGATGGCATCAAGAAGATCATCGCCTGCAACATCGGTAACCCCGATGACGTGCCCAACGCGCTCGATCACGACGCCGAGGCCATCGGTCTGTTCCGCTCCGAGTTCCTGTTCATGGACTCTGCTGAGCTTCCTTCCGAGGAGGAGCAGTTCAACGCCTACCGTAAGGTCGCCAGCGCGCTCAAGGGTGCTCCGGTCATCATCCGCACGCTCGATGTGGGTGGCGACAAGGAGATTCCGTATCTGCATATGGTCAAGGAAGACAACCCCTTCATGGGCTTCCGCGCCGTGCGTTACTGCCTGGCCAATCCCGACCAGTACAAGGTCCAGCTCCGCGCTCTGCTGCGCGCTAGCGCCTTCGGTGACGTCAAGATCATGATCCCGCTCGTCACCTGCGTCGAGGAGGTCTTGGCTGTCAAGGAGCTCGTCGAGCAGTGCAAGGCCGAGCTTACCGAAGAGGGTCGCAAGTTCAACGAGAACATCGAGGTCGGCATCATGGTCGAGACGCCCGCCGCTTCGCTGCTCGCAGACCGTCTTGCCGAGGTTGCCGACTTCTTCTCCATCGGCACCAACGACCTGATCGGCTACACCATGTGCGCCGACCGTGGTAACGACACCATCTCCAACCTGTACCAGGTTTACTATCCCGCCGTGCTCCGCTCGCTCAAGAACATCATCGAGAGCGGCGTGAAGGCTGGCATCATGGTCGGTATGTGCGGCGAGGCCGCTGCCGATCCGCTGCTCGAGCCGCTGCTGATCAGCTGGGGCCTGGAGGAGTTCTCGATGAGCGCTCCGTCGATCCTGCGTGCCCGCAAGACCATCAGCCAGTGGACCAAGGCCGAGTGCGACGAGCTCGCCGAGAAGGCGCTCGCCTGCAACACCGCCGCCGAGGTCAAGGAACTGCTCGAGTCCGCAGCTCGCTAATTTGGTATCAGAGGTAACCGCGTGGTTGGAATGGGCCGGCCACGCGGCCCTCACATATACAGGGGGTACTGTAAATGTTCTACACGCTAACCGCTAACCCGGCTGTCGACATGACGGTTTCGAGCTCTCCGCTCGAGCCCGACGAGAACGTCCGCACCGGCTCGGCCAGCTACACGGCTAACGGCAAGGGCCTCGACGTGTCCTTCGCCTTTAAGAAGATGGGCGTCGACACCGTCGCGCTCGGCTTCTTCGCCGGCTTCACGGGCAAGTTCATCGTCGAGGAGGTCATGAACCTGGGTTGCCTCTGCCGCCCGGTCTGGACCGACGGTATCACGCGCATTAACACCTACGTCAACGATGGCCAGCACGAGTACGGCATCCTGAACCCGGGTGCTCCGATCACGCCGCAGCACCAGGAGGAGCTCTACAACATCCTGGACACCGCGGGCGATCTCGAGTGCCTGATCGTCTCCGGCTCCGTGCCTCCCAAAGCTACGCCTGACTTCCTCGCTCAGGTCATGGAGCACGCTCAGGCCCGTGGCGCCGACGTCGTCCTGGACCTGTCCTCCGATAAGCTCAAGGAGCTCGCTCACAAGAAGCCGCTGCTCATCAAGCCGAACCATCACGAGATGAAGGCCATCTTCGGCGTGCCGGTCGATACCGACGACGAGGTTCGCGTTGCCATGAAGATGGCTCACGACGCTGGCGTTCAGAACGTGCTGCTCACCCGTGGTAGCCGCGGCGACGCTTACTTCTCCAACGGCGAGGACATCTGGTACGCCAAGCGTGAGTTCAACATCAAGCTGGTCTCTTCCGTCTGCGCCGGCGACTGCACCCTCGCTGCGTTCCTGCACAAGTGGTACAGGGATCGCGACAACGTCGAGGAGGCCATGAAGCTCGCTATGGCCACCGGCGCCAACGTTGCCGAGTCTGTCGGTATTGGCGACTTTGGTCACGTCGATGAGTACAGCAAGCGCGTTGCTGTCCGCAAGCTCGATCGTCAGTAATCGAAACGCGACATATTCGTGCGCATGCGGCGCCCCGGTTTCGGCTGGGGCGCCTTTTTGTTCCGCCACGGGGGAGACGTGTCCCGCCGTACTTCATCGCTTCCACACCGTTCACCGAGTTGTCCTAGCCTTTTGTCTATGCGTGGAATATACTTTCATTAACACGTTGCTTCGTGAAAGGAACATTCATGATTTACACGCTCACTGCAAATCCCGCCATTGACTACAACATCGCCTGCGACGGCCTTGCTGCCAACACTGTCACGCGTACCCGCAACGCCGTCTACACGCCCAACGGCAAGGGCCTCAACGTCTCGTTTACGCTTGACCACTACGGTGTCGACACCACGATCCTGGGTTTCTTCGCTGGCTTCTCGGGCGAGTTTATCGTTAAGGGCGCCGAGGCCCTGGGCGTGCCCGTCAAGCCCGTGTGGACCGACGGCATCACGCGCGTCAACGTGTTCCTCAATGCCGGCCCCGACACCGAGTACAACATGGTCAACGCCGGTGCCGCCATCAACGAGGCCAACGAGCAGGAGATGTTTGAGCTTATCGATTCGCTCGATGACATGACCTGCCTGGTCATCAGTGGCTCGCTGCCTCCCAACACTTCCGAGGGCTTCTTGGCCGAGGTCCTGCGCCGTGTTAAGGCCAAGGGGGCCGAGTTCGTCCTCGACATCTCGAGCCATCAGCTGGCAGACCTCATTGCCATGGAGCCGCTGCTGATCAAGCCCAATGATGACGAGCTGCTCGACATCTTTGGCATCAAGGTGAGCGGTGGCGACGACGAGTCCGTCAAGGGCGCGATGGCCGAGCTGCACGCCAAGGGCGCCAAGAACGTGCTGCTGACCCTCGGTGGCGACGGCGCGTACTTCTCCAACGGCGAGCATATCTGGTTTGCCAACCGCACCTTCGACGTCAAGCTGCTGTCGACGGTGTGCGCCGGCGATTCCTCGCTCGCTGCCTTCCTGTCCGTGTGGCACGACGCCCCCGAGCGTGTTGAGGATGCTTTGCGTCTTTCGATGGCCACCGGCGCCAACGTGGTCGAGTGCCCCGGTCTGGGCGATTTTGCCAAGGTGGACGAATATAAGAAGCACATCGAGGTTCGCCAGGTCTGCTAGTCCCTGTACCTTGCCTGACTAGTTTGATTATTTCGCATCCGTCTTAGACTAGGACGGATGCGTTTTTGTTTATCGGACTTGCGTGTGCAGTGGAGGCTATTTCTTGCTAGACTTCTTGCAGACGCAATCGATAGCCAATTTGATAGTCGCAGGAGGCCACAGGCATGTGCAATGTTTCGCTCAACGGTACGCAACCGTCCGATGCCTCCCTGCGCGTCCTGCGCGCGCTTGAGGCGGCTGGTCTTGAGGCTTGGTACGTTGGCGGTTGGGTGCGCGACGCCCTGATGGGATGCCCCAGCCACGATGTTGATATGTGCTGCAGCGGCCTGTGGCAGGAGTCCAAGGCGGCGCTCGAGGCCGCTGATATCGCGGTCGTGGAGTCGGGCATTAAATTTGGCGGAATCACGGCTATTTCCGATGGCGAGCGTATCGAGGTCACCACGTACCGCCTGGATGGCTTTTACACCGATGGGCGCCATCCTCAGAGTGTCGAGCGTGCCGCCTCGCTCGAGGACGATCTGGCCCGCCGCGACTTTACCGTCAACGCCATGGCCTGGCATCCCGAGCGCGGGCTTGTCGACCGCTACGACGGCCAGGGTGATCTGGAGCGCAAGCTGATTCGCGCTGTCGGTGATCCCAAGCGTCGCTTTAACGAGGACGCCCTGCGCATGCTGCGTGCGGTGCGCTTTGCCTGCCGTCTGGACTTTATGATTGAGCCCGAGACTAAGCGTGCGCTTGCTGAGTGCGCGCCGCTGCTCGATGCCGTAGCGCGCGAGCGTGTGGGTATTGAGCTCGAGGGTATTCTTTCGACCGGTCACGGGGGAGACGCCATGTTGTGCTACCCTGAGCTCATCTGTGCCGCTGTGCCCGAGTTGGCAGCGGGTCGCGGGTTTGATCAGCGAAGTGTCTACCATGCGTTTAACGTCTACGAGCATATCGCCCGTGTGCTGACAGTGGCAGGGGAGCTGGCGCTGTGCGACGGCGTCGCGCCATCGTCGAGCCTTATGTGGGCGGCGTTTTTGCACGATGTCTCCAAGCCCGAGTGCTTTACGGTCGATCACGCCGGCAGCGGACACTTCTACGGTCATCCAGAGCTCGGCGCCAAGAAGGCGCGCGTCATCATGGATCGCCTGGCGCTCTCGCACGATTTGGTGCGCGATGTGTGTCTGCTTATCAAATACCATGATAAGCCGCTGCGCCCCGAGCGCTCCTGCCTGCTCAATATGATGCGCGCGCTTTCGGGTGAGGGCGTCGACACGGCCCGCCTGATTGACGAGCTCATGGACCTTAAGCGTGCTGACACGCTCGGCAAGGCCCCGTCGTGCTTCTATTATGTCGAGACAATCGAGGAAATGCGTGCGCTGGCGCACGAGCTACTGGAGGCGGGGGAGCCCTATACGCTCAAGATGCTCGCCGTCAACGGCGGCGACCTGATCCGTGCCGGTGTGAAGCCGGGGCCCGAGCTAGGTCAACTACTCAACGCTGCCCTCGATGCCGTGATCGAAGACAACATTCCCAATGAGCGCGAAGCCCTTTTGGTCCATCTCAACTTGAATTAGCTACCCAGTTTACCTGCGTGTTCCATAACCTGCCGACAATTTTTCGGCAATTTGGAATTTCTTCTTGCGCTGACGTTTTTTGTCCCGTAATATATTTCTTCGCAGCACGGCAGTGCAGATGTCATGTGGCCCGTTCGTCTAGCGGTTTAGGACGCCGCCCTCTCAAGGCGGAGATCACCAG
>CABQXG010000086.1 GCA_902468045.1 uncultured Collinsella sp. | reverse complement strand
CGGCCCTCCCAGGGGTGAGGTGCCCGTTGATTTAATGGGGCGCGCGTGCGTGGGCGTTGCCCCAACAGGTTCCTTGTTTATAGATATGCCTCAGTTTTTGACGTCCGGAAGTCTCGAAAGGTGGGCCATGTGTCCCATGTTTGCGGTGCCGAGGCCTATCGTTCGTCATAGAAATCCGCGATGGCCAGGTGCGCTGACGCTCATGTACTTATGGGCTAGACTTAGCACCATTATGTGATTGATGCGGTCGGTCGGCGGTTGCCACCCGACCGATGTATATGACTTGAAGGTGCGTGCGTATGAGCCAAGAGATGATGGATAAAACATGTCGAGAGTTTGCCGAGGCGCTTGCCGCACGCGAGCCGGTTCCCGGCGGCGGTAGCGCGAGCGCCTTTGTAGGTGCACTGGGCGCCTCGCTTTGCGGGATGGTTGCTCGCTATGGGGCGACAAACCCTGCGCTTGCCGATCGCGCAGACGATCTGACGCGCGCGTTTGCCCAGGCGGATGAGTTGGCGCAGGAACTTGTGGGTCTGGTCGCCGAGGACGTTCGTGCGTACGGCCAGGTGTCCGCGGCGTACGGTATTCCGCGTGATGATCCGACTCGAGCGACCGCGATTCAGGATGCGCTGCATGTGGCCGCTCTGCCGCCGTATCGCATTATGGATGCCTGCGGGCGTGCGCTGGCGCTGCTCGAGGACATGGCCGACAAGGGTTCGCGTCAACTGCTGTCCGATGTGGCGTGCGGCGCCGTGTTCTGCCGTGCCGCTATGCAGGGCGCGAGCTTGACGCTCTTTGCGAACACCACGTCTATGAAGGATCGCGCTCGTGCTAAGGAGCTCGAGACGGCGTGTGATGAGTTGCTCGACACATGGTTGCCGCGCGCCGATGCGCTGGCGCGCCGCGCCTCCGACGCTGCAAGGAAGAGAGGATAGCCATGGCTGAACTGCTGAAGGGTGCTCCCGTTGCTCGCGCTTTGACTGAGGAACTTGCTGCTCGCTGCGCAGCCCTGCGCGAGCGGGGCGTTGTTCCGACGTTGGCTATCGTGCGTGTAGGTGAACGCGAGGACGACCTATCCTACGAGCGCGGTGCGCTCAAGCGCTGCGAAAAAGTGGGGATTGAGGCTCGTCGCGTTTTGCTTTCTGCCGATGTTTCGCAGGACGAGCTGTTGACGGCCATCGAGGACATCAATACCGATTCGGCTGTTCATGGCTGTTTGATGTTCCGCCCGCTGCCCGCCGGCCTTGACGAGAACGCCGTCGCCGCAGCGCTCGATCCCGCCAAGGACGTTGACTCCATGACGCCGGCTTCGCTGCTCACCACGCTTTCGGGGCGCGGCGAGGGTTTTGCCCCCTGCACAGCCGAAGCCGTGCTGGCTTTGCTGGATCATTACGGCGTTGAGCTGGATGGAGCTAAGGTTGCTGTGGTCGGTCGGTCTCTGGTGATTGGTCGTCCCGTTGCCGCCATGCTTACGGCTCGCAATGCCACGGTGACGATGTGCCATACGCATACACGCGATCTTGCTGCCGAGTGCCGTTCTGCCGATATCGTTGTTGCGGCCGTTGGACGCGCGAGCACGATTGGCGCGGATGCCGTTCGCGAGGGCCAGACGATCATTGATGTTGGCATTAACTGGGACGAGGCCGCTGGCAAGCTGGTCGGGGACATCGATTTTGATGCTGCGGAGCCGTTCGTTAACGCCATCACGCCCGTGCCGGGCGGCGTGGGGGCTGTGACCACCGCGATTCTCGCCAAACACGTGATTGAGGCGGCGGAGCGCGCATCGAAATAGGCGTTTTGGGCTGTTTGAGGGGGTTAGCTATATACCACGTGGTCAAACAATGCCAAATATGAGTACTGTTGCCAAGATAGTCACATATGTCTTACGTCTTTTTGGCTTCCTAACGGTATCCATTATCGTTAGGAAGCCTATTTTATTGAACTTATGGGGAATAACGTTGTCTTGCTTTTGGGCAAATGGGGATTTTCGGCACTCGTTACAGGGAAATTTGCTGCCACTAAATTGGTGACAGTACTCATATTTGGCATTTTTTGACCACGGGGGCTGCCGAGGCCGTGGTTTCGCCCTTTTTGCGTCGAAGCGATACACTGTTGCCGTTTGATTTCTTCGCTCAAGGAGGATGCGCATGCCGTGCACAACGATTTTGGTTGGTAAGAACGCGAGCTACGACGGGTCGACGCTTGTCGCGCGTAACGAGGACTCGTCCAACGGGGTGTTTGAGCCCAAGCGCATGCGCGTAGTGCATCCCGACGAGCAGCCGCGCGTCTACACGAGCGTCCTGAGTCACCTGACCGTTGAACTGCCCGATAACCCCATGCGCTACACGAGCGTCCCCGATGTTGTCCCGGGCCACGGCATCTGGGCCGAGGCCGGTTTCAACGAGCTCAATGTGGGCATGTCCGCAACCGAGACGCTCACCACCAACGAGCGCGTCCGCGGCGCCGACCCGCTTGTGGACTACGTGCCCGCCAAGGGCAACGAGGGTGAGGACGGCTATGTGCCGGTACAGCCTGGTGGCCTGGGCGAGGAGGATATGGTGACCCTGGTCCTGCCCTACGCCAAGTCCGCCCGCGACGGCGTTCGTATCCTGGGCGACCTGCTCGAGCACTACGGCACCTACGAGAACAACGGCATCGCCTTTAGTGATGTGGACGAGATCTGGTGGCTCGAGACCATCGGCGGCCATCACTGGATCGCCAAGCGCGTGCCCGACGACGCCTATGTGACCATGCCTAACCAGCTGGGTATCGACAGCTTTGACCTGGACGACGCCGAGGGCGACCAGGCCGACCACATGTGTTCCGCCGACCTGCGCTTCTGGATGGCCGAGTGGCATCTGGATTTGACGCTGGGCGTTAAGGGCGACGGTCCGGCGACGGTCTTCAACCCGCGCGAGGCCTTTGGCTCGCACAGCGACAGCGACCACGTCTACAACACGCCGCGCGCCTGGTACATGCAGCGCTGCCTCAACCCCAGCGATGTGTGGGACGGTCCCGAGGCCGACTACACGCCCGAGAGCGATGACATCCCCTGGAGCCGCGTACCCGAGCGCAAGGTGACCATCGAGGATATCAAGTACGTGCTTTCGAGCCACTACCAGGGCACGGAGTACGACTGCTACGGCAGCAAGGGCACGCCCGCTACGCGTGGCGCCTATCGCCCCATCGGCATCAACCGCAACAGCCAGCTCGCCGTGCTGCAACTGCGTCCCTATGCGCAGCCGGCCTATCGCGCCGTGCAGTGGATGGCGTTTGGCTCCAACTCGTTTAACGCGCTGGTTCCGCTGTACGCCAACGTCGAGACCATGCCCGAGTACTATGCCGACACGCAGGCTCGCGTGACGTCCGAAAACTTCTACTGGGCCAACCGCCTGATCGGCGCGCTGGCCGACGTCCGTTTTCATGAGTGCGGCCGCGCCGTGGAGGACTACCAGGAGAAGGTCGGTGGCATGGGCCACAAGCAGATCCATGACGTCGACGCTGCCGTAGCCGCTCTGCCCGATGCCGAGGTGCCTGCCGAGCTTGCCCGCGCCAATGAGACTTTCGCCGAGCTTGTGCGCGTGGAGACCGATGCTCTACTGGGCAAGGTGCTCTACACCACGAGCTGCGCCATGAAGAACTCTTTCGCGATGAACGACAACGTGAGGTAGGGATTTCCCGTCGATCGAATAGCGCTAAAACGCTTTGTCGCTTTCGCTCAATCTTGGGTACAAGAACGCCAATGCAGTTGTTTGTGATTGGAGATAACCATGGTTATGAAACTCGATCAGCTTGTTAACGGCGCCATTAACGTGGGCTTTGGCGCTGCCGCCGTTGCTGTCGAAGGCGGCAAGAAGGTCCTCGACGACCTTAACACCAAAGGCGAGCAGGTCCGCAAGGACACCGCCACTCCCGATATCGCCCGCAGTGTGTCCGACATGTTCGAGCAGGCCGGCGGCACCATCTCCGACCTGACCGAGCGCTTGGGCATGCAGGGCGAGACCGCGGCCCAGCGCGTGCTTGACGAGCTCATCCTTGCCCGGGTCCGCGTCATGACCGCCCCCGAGCGCACGGCCTTCCTGGCCCATGTGCGCGACATCGTCGATTCGGTCGAGGACAACGTGACCTCGGTGCCCGTCGAGTCCGTTGAGCCCGACGATGCGAAGGATACCGAAGAGGCCGAGTAGCAGCGCAGATGGCAGATTCCACCACCGATTACAACAAACTAGATCCCCTGGGTGACGAGGCGGCGGTTGTCGATGAGGTCGACGCCGCCGTCTCGGGCGCTCGCAAGAAGCCGCGCGCTGTCGATATGGTGCCCGAGGAGCCCGACGCGATGGCGCCGGACGAGGAATACCAGCTCACGCCGGCGGGTCGCCGCGAGCGTATCGGGCAGATTGTTCGCCTGGTTAAAAAGTACCGCGTGTGGGATAACCTCACGCCGGTTCGTTTGCGCCGCCTGCTCGAGGAACTCGGCCCCATGTTCGTTAAGATGGGGCAGATTCTGGCCAACCGGTCCGAGATTCTGCCGCAACGCTTTTGCGACGAGCTGCGTCGTCTGCGCTCCGACGTGGAGCCGGTGCCGTACGAGGTAGTGCTCCGCTGCTTGGAAGAGGAATACGGCTTGCGCCTGGGGGAGATGTTCGATGCGATCGACCCCAATCCGCTTGGTAGCGCATCGCTCGCGCAGGTGCACCGCGCTCGTCTGGTGACGGGCGAGGACGTGGCCGTCAAGGTGCAGCGCCCCGGTGCGCAGCAGGTTATGGCGCAGGACATCGATATCATCCGCTCGGTGGTGCGTATCGTTTCCAAGTTCGTCAACACCGATCAATTCGTTGACCTGCACGGCGTGGTCGAGGAGCTGTGGACCTCGTTTCGCGAGGAGACCAACTTTTTGGCCGAGGCCCAAAACTTCAATGACTTTTACGAGTTCCATAAGAGCGTTCATGGCGTGACGTGCCCTAAATCCTATCTGGACCTGTGCACCGAGCACGTGGTGGTTATGGACTACGTCGACGGCATTTCGATCGCCGATCCTGAACGCTTGGTGGCCGAGGGCTATGACTTGGAAAAGATCGGTGCCGCGATTGTCGAGGACTACTCGACGCAGGTGCTCGACGACGGCTTTTTCCATGCCGACCCGCATGCGGGAAACATCATTCTCAAGGACGGCATCGTTTACTTTATCGACTTGGGCATGGTCGGGCGTATGTCGAGTCACGACCGCGGTATCGTCAAGGACATGATTTTCGCCGTGGCCGAGGGTGACGTGCCCAAGCTCAAGGATTCGCTCATGCGCTTCGCCGTGACGCGTGGCGACTCGGCCGAGCTCGATCATTCAGCGTTTTTGTCCGATTTGGACTTTATCGTGGCTGACTTTGCGGGCCTTGACCTTAAGGACCTAGATATCGGCGAGTTTTTGACCTCGCTGTTAAACCTCGCGCGCAAAAATGACGTTGAGCTGCCGAGCGTGGTGACGATGTTCGCCCGCGGCATGGTGACGCTCGAGGGCCTGCTGACCGAGTACATGCCCGACGTCAACATGATCCAGATCATCCAGGCACACATCAAAAACGAGAAAAGCACCTACGCCCGCATGCGCGAGATGAGCCGCGACTTTGCAGCGAGCAGTTATCGCGCGGCGAAAGGCTCGCTCGAGGCGGCCGAGTATCTGGGCTTGGCTTCGCGCATGCTTACGCGCGGCCAGCTTAAGGTAAACACGCAGATCATGAGCAGCGATAAGGCGCTGCGACAGCTAGGTGGGATTATCGACCGCATGTCGATGGCAATTGTGATCGCCGGTCTGTTTATCGGTTCGTCGGTGGTGTACTACGCGCGCATCGAGCCGGTTGTGTTTGGTATCCCGGTCATTGGCTTTATGGGCTACGTGAGCGCGCTGGTGCTGGCGCTTATGCTGGGCCGCAATATCTGGCTCAACAGTCACGGCGGCAGGCACTAGAGGCTGCGGCCGTCACCGCATTTTCCTATCGCAAACAATAGCTTTTACCTTGGGCTTCGCCTGCGTGCGAGGCCCTTTTGCGTGATACCATTTTGACGGTAATAATCGATGGCCTAGATGGTGGTGCGGAGACGCACGAATGCGCGGTTATCCTGCGCATTTGGGAGAATCGGGGTGCAAGTCCCCGGCTGTACCAGTAACCGTAATTCCTCTTGGCTCGGGATGCTCGCGTCGCAGATCGGACGACGTGCCCGAGTCGTTAAGGTTAAGTCGGATCGCCTCCCGTCTT
>CABQXG010000085.1 GCA_902468045.1 uncultured Collinsella sp. | reverse complement strand
CCCGCCGCAGATGCCTTCCTTCGCGCACTGCTCGAGCAAAACGCAGCGCAAGCGACATCGGCAGTGGCGCACTCGGGACAGAGCGAGGACATGCTCGTCGATAGCATCAACGAGGCGCTCTTTGACCTGGTGGGTGACACCGTAATTGAATTTAGCGCGGCAGGGCCGCAGATTATCGAGGACTACAAAGCAGACGTGAGAGGATACCTAGACCATGAGTGATACCGCATCCGCAGCGCCCCGTGTACCCAAACGCGTCGCCGCCGTTATCCTTAACTCGCTCAAGGGCGGCGTGGTCCCGCGCATCGGCCTTCCTTACATCACCGTAGGGCGCGAGGTCGAGATCCGCGCCCTGCTTACCGATCTGAGTCTCATCGCCGATGGCGGCGCAAGCTTCCGTTTTTTAGTCGGTCGCTACGGCGCCGGCAAGAGCTTTTTGCTCCAGACCATCCGCACGCACGCCATGGGCGAGGGATTCGTCGTCGCTGATGCCGACCTGTCGCCCGAGCGCCGTCTGCAGGGCGGTCAGGGACAGGGCCTTGCCACCTACCGCGAGCTCATCCGCAATATATCGACCAAGACGCGCCCCGAGGGCGGTGCGCTCAACCTTATTTTGGATCGCTGGGTCGCCTCGTGCTCCGACGTCGACGAGTCGGTCGTCAGTGCCCAACTGGCCCCGCTCGAGGAAATGGTCCACGGCTTCGACTTCGCCCGCATGCTCCGCCGCTATCGCATGGCTGTCTCGGAGGGCGACGAAGAAGCTATGAGTCGCGTGACCAAATGGATTCGCGGCGAGTACCGCACCAAGAGCGAGGCACGCGCTGAGCTGGACTCCTCGACCATCATCAGCGATGACGACTGGTACGACTACGTTAAGCTCATTGCACGCTTTTTGGTCTGCAGCGGATACAAGGGCATGCTGGTGCTCATCGACGAGCTCGTGAATCTGTATAAGATTCCCAACGCCATCACGCGCCAGTACAACTACGAGAAGATCCTGACCATGTACAACGACACACTCCAGGGCAAGGCGCAGTACCTGGGCATGATCATGGGCGGCACGCCAACCTCCATCGAAGACCGCCGCCGCGGCGTGTTCTCCTACGAGGCCCTGCGCAGCCGACTCGCTCAAGGCCGCTTTGCACGCGAGGACCTTAAGGACATGCTCGCGCCCATCATCCGTCTGCAGCCACTCACCTACGAGGAGCTGCTGGTGCTGATCGAAAAACTCATGCAAATTCACGCCGGCTACTTTGGCTGGACGCCCACGCTTACCGAGAACGACTTGGTGGACTTCCTCAAGATCGAGTTCGGTCGTGTGGGAGCCGACACACATCTGACGCCGCGTGAAGTCATTCGCGACTTTATCGAGCTGCTCGACATCCTATGCCAGAACCCCGACGCCAACGTAGCCAAGCTGCTGCAAAGCGTCGGCGGCGACGCGCTGGCGCCGGCAGCAGCAACAGGCGACACCGGCACCGCAGGCGGCGACCGTAACTTCGCCGAATTCACCATCTAACCTGCCAAAAAGGGACAGGTTTATTTTGGTAGGTTTTATCTGGGCAAACGTTGAAGCGGTAATGCAGCAAGCCACTGCCCGCCGCGTTGAGAGATTCGCTTTTGAAAGGAGGCCTCGTGAACGCCTTTGACCGCTACGCCCCGTTTATCCAAGACTTCATCTACTCCCACGATTGGGAGAGCCTGCGCTCCATCCAGGTTGCGGCGGCAGATGCCATCTTTAACTCGCAGGACAATGTGCTCCTGACGGCATCCACGGCTTCCGGCAAAACCGAGGCAGCCTTCTTTCCCATCCTGACCGAGTTTTGGGAGAACCCACCCGCAAGCGTGGGCGCCCTCTACATTGGCCCCCTCAAGGCGCTCATCAACGACCAATTCGTCCGCCTCAACGACCTGTGCGAAGAAGCCGATATCCCCGTCTGGCACTGGCATGGCGATGTCTCGCAATCACACAAGGCCAAACTCATCAAAAAGCCGAGTGGTATCCTTCAGATTACGCCCGAATCGCTCGAGGCGCTCCTGATCCATAAGCACATGGCGATCCCGCGCATGTTTTGCGACCTGCGCTACGTCGTCATCGACGAGGTTCATTCGCTCATGCGCGGCGACCGCGGCGGGCAGACGCTCTGTCTTATCGAGCGCCTCTCGCGCATGGCAGGCGTGCAGCCCCGCCGCATTGGTCTTTCGGCCACCATCGGGGACCCGGAACGCACGGGTGCCTTCCTGTCGCAGGGAACGGGACGAGACTGCGTTATCCCCCGTTTTGAGGAACCGCGCCGCGTGTGGCGTATCTCCATGGAGCACTTCTACAACTCGGGTCCCCAGGCGCAGCAACGAGGATTCGAGAGCACGGGCCCTCAAGAGGCCGAAGTGCTTGCGTGCGAGCGCATTGAGGCAGCGGCACCCGCGGCACTGCCCGCCGGCGCCCAAGACATGCGTCACAGCGGACAGCTCACACAAGAGGAGCGACGTCAACGTCGTGAGCGGGCACGGGACAAGGCTACCTCCAGGGATCGCCGCACTTCGTCGGCCCCCGAGGGCGAAGTCGACATCCCCCGAGCACCCGAACAGGCGCTTCTCAACCCCACCGACACGGCGCCCGACAACGCCGACCCCGGTATGGGCTATATCTTTGAGCATACGCGCGGCCGCAAGTGCCTGGTCTTTGCCAACTCGCGCGAGGAGGCAGAGGCCGTGTGCTCCATGCTGCGCAGCTACTGCGAAAGTCGACACGAGCCCGACCGCTTTCTCATCCATCACGGCAATCTTTCGGCATCGCTGCGCGAGACGGCCGAGGAGCTCATGCGCGACGAGGAGCAGGCGCAGACAACCGTCACCACCTCTACGCTGGAGCTCGGTATCGATATCGGCCGCCTGGAGCGCGCCTTCCAGATTGACGCGCCGTTTACCGTCAGCTCCTTTTTGCAGCGCATGGGGCGCACAGGCCGTCGCGACCTTCCGCCCGAGATGTGGTTTGTCATGCGCGAGGAAGAACCCGAGCCGCGCACGATGATGCCCGAAACCATTCCCTGGAAGCTCCTGCAGGGTATCGCGCTCGTACAACTCTATCGCGAGGAAAAGTGGGTCGAGCCGCCCGAGCTCGATCGACTCCCCTACAGTCTGCTCTATCACCAGACTATGTCGACCCTCGCCAGCACCGGCGAGCTCACGCCGGCCGAACTTGCCCAACGCGTGCTCACGCTCAGTTATTTCCACCGCGTCTCAGCCGATGACTATCGCGTACTGCTGCGCCACCTCATCAAGATCGACCACATCCAGGTCACCGAGGGCGGCGGGCTGATCGTGGGTCTCGCGGGCGAGCGCATCATCAACAACTTTAAGTTCTACGCCGTGTTCCAGGAAAACGAGGAGTTCACCGTTCGCAGCGAGTCGGCCGAGCTGGGCACGATCGTCAATCCGCCCCCGCCCGGTGAGCGCATCGCCATCGCCGGACACTGCTGGATTGTCGAGGAAGTGGACTGGAAGCGCCACACTGTCTTTGCCACGCAGGTCAAGGGCCGGGTGCCGGCCTACTTTGGCGACTGCCCCGGAGACATCAATACGCATGTACTCGAGCGCATGCGCAAAGCGCTCAACGAGCATGCGGCATATCCGTATCTCATGGGCAACGCACGGGCACGTCTTGCACAGGCTCGCCATACGGCCGAGATTTCGGGCGCGGGGGCCAAGCCGCTCATTAACCTGGGCGGCGACACCTGGGTGCTCTTCCCCTGGCTGGGCAGCTACGCCTTTTTGGCGCTCGAGCGCTTGCTTAAGATTAAATGCGCCGCAAAGCTGGGCCTTCGCGGGCTCGATCCGTCGCGTCCATACTTTATGCAGTTCAAGATGAAGGCCGACAAGGAGACGTTCTTTGAGGTGCTCGCAGCCGAGGCCGAAAAGGACTTCGACCCCATCGAGCTCGTCTATCCCGGCGAGGTACCTTACTTTGATCGGTACGACGAGTTTGTTCCCGAAGAGCTCGTGCGCAAAGGCTTCGCCGAAGGTGTGCTCGACATCGAAGGCATGAAGCAGCGTGTCCGCAGCTGGCGCGACCACGCCTAAGACCAGTCTTTTTGGGACGGGGAGACTTACTTGTCGTGAAGGACGGTGCCGAGGAAGTCGGTGTCGAAGGGCACAGCTTCGGCAAAGGCGTAGTCGCCGTCGCTGGCGATGAGTAGATAATTCTCCTCGCCGCCGAACTCCGTATCGCCACAAGGCACCACCCAGGCGCGAGCGAACACCTCGAGTGCCGTGGCAACGCAATCGCGCAGGAACGTCACATCGCTCCCCTCGTTTGCGCTCACGATATTGGCCACGTAGATACCCCCGGGGTTCAGGCCGCCCCGCACTAGACGCAACGCCTCAACGGTCGCCAGCTCGCGCACGGGCTCGGCACCGCCAAAGCAATCGCTCACGACCACGTCGTAGCGACGATGGCCCACGCTCGTCACACCCAGATACGAGCGAGCCTCAGCGGTTATCACCCGCAGGCGATCGCCCGCCGCGCGCTCCAGCTCGTCTAGGTAGAACCAGCGGCGCGCCAGGCGCGTAATCTCTCCGTCATACTCGATGACGTCCATGCGCAAGCCCTCGTGCGACATCAGCGCGAACTTGGGATAGGCAAACCCACCACCGCCCATCATAAGCATGCGGTCGATACCGTGACCATAAGCGTCACGCATCGCGCCCTCGGCCTCAAACACATCGTCAAACGCACGATAGTACGCAAAGATGGGCTCTGCCCAACGCTCGCCAACGTAGCTTGCGCTTTGGTAGACGCCGCCTTGCACCAACACGCGAATCTCATCGCCGCGTTCATCGTGCACGCGCTTTACACGCGCCAACCCATTGCGGGTTCGCGCAACCTGCAGACAGGCAGCACGAACAGCAACGGCGGCCGCACCAAGCGCCGCGGCTCCCAGGGCAACGCCGGCAACGACGCCGGCAGAAACACTTGGCTTGTTCATCTAGAGCTCCTTTTGCAGATAGAGACCATGGTCGCAAAAACCCAGGTGACGATAGTACTCGCGCGTACCAATTGCGCTGATCACGTTGATGTGCGTATAGCCCGCGTCCCGAGCAATATGGCATGCACGCTCCACCAGCGACCGACCCAGTCCATGGTGCTGAGCCGCCTGGCCCTGATCACCAACGCGTGCCGCCATGCCATACACGTGCACCTCGCGAATCATCGCCTCGTCCGGCGTCGTCGGCAACTCGTCCGCATGCGCGGCAACAAACGAATGGTCGGGCAGCGACAACCGCAAAAAGCCCGCGATCTTGCCCTGCGGCGTCACCCACTGCAAAAAGCGCTCGTGCGTCACCGGCGTCTCGTACGCCACCTCCTCGTCAAGGGTCAGCTCATCCAAGTCGGCGCCCGCCGTGCTGATCTCGCGATAGCGAATCTCGCGCACCGTCGCACCGTCACCCCGAGCAGCTAGGCGGTTCTCAACGAGCTGACGCAGGTTGGGTTTCTTGTTGCCCACCATAATGTCGTCGGAACTAAAGTCGCGGATCATGCGACTGATACGGCAGAACGCCGGCGTCACCACGATGTCGTCGGCCAGCACATCGAGCAGCTCTTCCTCGGTATAGGGACGCCACTCGCCGCGCTCATAGCAGCCCACCAGACGCGAGCCCTCGATGAGCGCACACGGATAGACCTTGACCTCGTCGGGCATAAAGGCGCCCTCGGTCATAAAGTGTTCGTAGTCGAGCTTGTCCCCCTCGGGCGCGGCGCCCAGCAAGTTAAGCATAAAATGCGCGTGGATCTTAAAGCCAAACAGGCGCGCAAGCGAAAACGCCCGTTCAATCTGCGCCACCGAAATGCGACGCTCGTTGATATCGAGCAGGTGCTGGTCAAGGCTTTGGATGCCCATCTGAATCTTGGTGCAGCCCAGGCGACGAATGAGCGTGAGCGCCTGTGGCGTCACGGCATCGGGGCGTGTCTCAATAACGAGTCCCACCACGCGATGCTTCGCCGTCTCGTTGATGCGCTGCTGGCGCTCAAGCTCCTCCATCGTTGCTGTCTGCCACTCGGCAACCTCACCCCACGGCGTACCAGGGCCGTACAGCCGACGCACCGCACGGCTGTAGCCGCCCACGGCAGCATCCACACACTCCTGTTCGCCGGCAACACCGCTCGTAAGCTCGGCCTCGTCGGTCGCAATGCCGGCGGCCCGATAGCGCTCGCGACGCTCCGCCACCACCGGCGGCAGGGCATCGGCGG
>CABQXG010000084.1 GCA_902468045.1 uncultured Collinsella sp. | reverse complement strand
CCCTTTCATTTCGTGTCACCTTGTCTCAAATGCGGCCCGCTCGCTCATTTATGCTCTACCTGCGGTGTTTCCGTTCTTGGGAGATTTGTCGCTTCTTGCTTGCGTCAATGTATGATTATCTACTGCGTTAAACGGAATTTGATTATCTAAGGGTAGGGGATTTCTTTGGGTCGTACTGGGGATATGACGCCGCCTTTGCGTTGGCGGTTGGGTGTTGCTGGTGGCGTGGCGTTGGCCGTGTTGCTTGTTGACCAGCTGACCAAGCTTGCGGTTCGTGCCGTGGGCGATGCTCTGCATATGACTATTATCCCCGGTGTGATCGACTTTCTATTTGTTCGCAATATCGGTGCTGCCTTTAGCATGGGCGAGGGGCATGGCGTCGCTTTCGCTGTGTTGGCGCTTGCGGTCATTGTCGCCATTGCCGTGTACTTGCTCCGTGCATCCCAGCTCGCCCATCTTGAGGTCGTGGGCATGGCGATGGTTGCGGGCGGCGCCATTGGCAACGCAATCGACCGTCTGACTTTTGGCTTTGTGACCGATTTTATTGCCACCACCTTCATCGACTTCCCCGTCTTTAACGTGGCCGATATCGGCATTACCTTGGGTGTCGTGCTGGCGCTCATTGGTTACATGTTCTTGAGTCCCGCCGCTCGCGAGGTCGATGCGACTGCCGAGCTCAACGCCCGTGACGAGGCCCGCGCCAAACGCAAAGCCAAGCAGCGTGGGGAGCGTGCCCGCAAGATTCGCGAAAGGAATGAGCGCTAATGGCCGACATCCATATTCTCGTTGCCGACGATTCCGTTGGTCAGCGTCTTGACGCCTATCTGGGCGCCAACGATGGCTGTCCCACGCGCTCTGCCTGTGCGCATCTGATCGAGGGCGGTGCCGTTGCCGTCAACGGCGAGACCTGCCTGTCAAAAAAGTATGTCGTGCGCTCTGGTGACCGTATCTCTGTCGACCTGCCCGAGCCTCACGATCCCACCGATGTGATTCCCGAGGCCATCCCGCTCGACATTCGCTATGAGGACGATTATCTCATTGTGCTCTCCAAGCAGCGCGGGCTGGTGTGCCATCCCGCCCACGGCCACGAGAGCGGCACGCTTGCGAACGCCTTGGTCTACCACTGCGGTATCGATCATCTTGGTACCGTGCAGGGTGAGGACCGCCCCGGCATCGTGCATCGCCTGGATCGCGATACCTCGGGCCTTATGCTCGCGGCAAAAGACGACGACACCCAGCGCGCGCTTCAGAATCTCATCCGCACGCGCACGCTCGACCGTCGCTATATCACGCTCGTTCACGGTCACATCGCCATGGACGAGGGCACTATCAACACCGGTATTGCCCGATCGACGCGCGACCGCGTCAAGATGGCGGTTTCCGATGACCCCTTTGCGCGTCAGGCCATCACGACCTTCAAGGTGCTCGAGCGCTTTGATTCCACGCGTTTCGACGACGGCTACACGCTCGTCGAGTGCCACCTGTTTACTGGTCGCACGCATCAGATTCGTGTGCACATGCGCCATATCAACCATGCCTGCGTGGGCGACCCGCTCTACGGCAAGTGTGATACGCGTGCCGATCAGGGTCTGACCAGGCAGTTCCTCCATTCCTGGCGCGTGGCGTTCGACCATCCCGTGACGGGCGAGCGCATCGAGTGCCGCGACGAGCTGCCGTGGGATCTTGCGGCGGTTTTGGATGACCTGGCCCCGCGTTCGCTCGGTCGCCGCCGGCGACGAAATCGTCCCGCAGCTCGGTCTGCTCGAAGCCTAGCCAGTATTAGGTGGTTTCTTGAACTCGGTAAGCCTGCGGTAAGATATAGGATTGTTTACGTAACGCGTTGCTGGGAGCCTGCATGCTCGCCTTTTTACAAACCAACACACCCATCGTGATCTTCAACCAGATTGTCGTCACGCTGCTCACGGTCTGCTTCCTGTACCAGGTGGTCTTCTTTGTCATTGGCGCTCTTCGTGGCGAGGTCGCGCCTCCCAAGGCCAAAAAACTCCATCGTTATGCCTTCTTTATCGCGGCGCATAATGAGGAGGCTGTGATCGCCAACCTCGTTCGCTCCATCAAGGATCAGGACTATCCGTCCGAGCTTATCGAGGTCTTCGTGGTCGCCGACGCCTGCACCGACAACACGGCACAGCTTGCGCGCGAGGCGGGCGCCATTGTCTATGAGCGCAACGACCTTGCCCGTAAGGGTAAGAGCTGGGTCATGGACTTTGGTTTCGACCGCATCCTTAACGAGTATCCCGACACGTTTGAAGGCTACTTTATCTTCGATGCTGATAACGTCATATCCCGCGATTATGTGTCCAAGATGAACGATGCCTTTGACCAGGGATTCCATGTGGTCACGAGCTATCGCAACTCCAAGAACTTTGGCAGCTCGTGGATCTCGGCAGCTAATGCTACCTGGTATTTGCGCGAGGCGCGCTTTCTCAACAACGCGCGCAACATCTGTAAGACTTCTTGCGCTGTCTCGGGTTCGGGCTACCTCATCTCCGCCAGTGTTATCGAGGGCATGCACGGCTGGCAGTTCCACACGCTGACCGAGGATATTCAGTTCACCACGTTCTGCGCCATTCACGGCATTCGCATTGGCTATGCGCCGGCGGAGTTCTTTGACGAACAGCCCGTGACGTTCAAGGCATCCTGGAAACAGCGCATGCGCTGGACTAAGGGCTTCTACCAGGTCTTTTTTACCTATGGCAAGCATCTTGTCAAATCGACGTTCCGCTATCATCGCTTTGCCGCCTACGACATGTTTATGACTATCGCCCCGGGTATGCTGCTGTCCCTGATCTCCATGCTCGCCAACGCGACCTTCCTCATCGTGGGCGGGCTCTCGCACGGCTTCTTGGCTACCGAAGTCGAGATGCAGGCGTGCGCCGCTTCGCTCATTATGACCTTCGCCATGATGTATCAGACCTTCTTTATCCTGGCGCTGCTCACGACTATCTTTGAGTACAAGCACATTCACTGCGCGCAAAAGTGGCGTCTGGTGACTAACCTGTTTACCTTCCCGATCTTTATGTTCAGCTATATCCCCATCACGGTGGCCGCGCTGTTCCTGAAGGTCGACTGGGTGCCGACGCAGCACGCCGTCAACGTTACCCTTGACGAGGTCATGCAAGGCGCCAAATAACCACCACCAAAACCACCGCAAAGGGGACAGGCACCTTTGTGGTGGTTTTTGCTTTTGCGATGCAGCTCGAGGAGGTGCTCGATGGTCTATATCCCGTTTTGGATTTGCGCCTTTGCTGGTGTGGCGATTGATGCCCGTGAGCGACGCTTTCCCAATGAGCTTGCCGGCGTGTGTGCGGTGGCGGCGTTGGCAGGCGTCTGGCTCGACAAGGGCGTTACCACGGCGCTTGACCACGCCGGTCTTGCGGTCATCGTCTACCTTGCCCTTGTGCTTACTGAGTCGCTCTGGCGGCGCCTTCGCCAAGCCCCGGGGATTGGCATGGGGGACGCCAAAGCACTCTTCGCGCTTTGCACGCTCGACCCTATGGGCGGCATCGTGGCATTTGCCGTCTCGCTCCTGGTCCTGGCCCTCTCCTGCCTCTTCATAAAATCGCGTTCCCTGCCATTGCTCCCGTTTTTAGTGCCGATTTTTGCCATAATCGAGGTCGTGGGCTGCACATTGTAACTGATTGCGCATCCTTTTTAAGGAGCATGCCATGGCAACTAATCAAGAAACGGCCGTCATTAAGGCGCGCATGGACCGTATTCCTTCGGCGTTGTCGCCCGAGCTGGTCGAGCGCATTTCCGCCGATCGTGCTTCGTGTGCCGTCAACCCGTATCGTTGCAACGACGATCAGGTCATTCGTCGTATTGATCGCGCTGCCGACAAAGGCACGCTTATGCGTCCGGCCTTTATGCGCGATACCGAAAAGATTTTGCATCTGCCCGCATACACCCGCTATGCAGGCAAAACGCAGGTCTTCAGTTTTCGCAGCAACGACGACCTGTCACGCCGCGGTCTGCACGTGCAGCTTGTATCGCGCATCGCGCGCGATATCGGTCGCGCCCTGGGGCTCAACTGCGATCTGATCGAGGCGATTGGTCTGGGCCACGACTTGGGACACACGCCTTTCGGCCATGCCGGTGAGCGCTTCCTCAACGATATCTATCATGAGCGTACGGGGCGTTATTTTTTCCATAACGTGCAGTCGGTCCGCGTGCTCGACGCGTTGTATGGCCGCAACGTGTCGCTCCAGACGCTCGACGGCGTGCTATGCCATAACGGCGAGTACGAGCAGCGTGTGTTTGAGCTCTCGGACATGAGCTCCTTTGACCAGTTTGACCAGACGGTTGAGGATTGCATTGCCACGGGCTATAGCGCAATTGAGCATCTGCGTCCCATGACGCTCGAGGGCTGCGTCGTTCGCATTTCGGATATTCTTGCCTACGTCGGTCGTGACCGTCAGGATGCGATCGCGGCGGGCCTGCTGTCACCCGACGCTTTTGATGATGGCCGGGGCGGTGCCTACAACAGTTGGATCCTTACGCACGCTTCCGTCGATATCGTGGAGCATAGCTATGGTAAGCCGCGCATCGAGATGAGCGAGGACCTGTTTGAGGAGATCCGCCGTGCCAAGCGCGAGAACTACGAGAAGATCTATAGCAAGGGCGGTATCGAAGGCGACTCCGAGGCGGAGCTGCGCGAAGCCTTCGAAAAGCTTTACGACCGTTGCCTGCAGGATATAAACGAAGGTGACGAGTCCTCGTATATCTTTAAACACCACATTTATCGCATCGAGCAGCAGCTTTCCTACTACGATCGCGTCTATGCCTGGCAGAACGATAAGGACCAGGCGGTCGTGGATTACATTGCGAGCATGACGGACGGTTATTTCTGCGAACTGACGAGCAAGCTGTTCCCTGGTCTGGAGTTTCCGCAACGTACCTATATTAACGAACGGTAGTTCGTATTTATTCGGTATACTGTTAGTGGAAAACGTTTTTGATTGATGTACGGGATGGCTATGGACGACCTTTTTTCTGCCTCGACGCGCGAGCGTTCCTTTAAAAATGCGCCGCTCGCGGTGCGCATGCGACCCAATTCGCTCGACGAGTACGTGGGCCAGCAAAAGGCCGTCGGTAAGGGCTCGTGGCTACGTGCTGCGATTGAGCATGACGTTCTGTCGAGTGTGATTCTGTATGGGCCGGCCGGTACGGGCAAGACGACGCTGGCCCACATTATCGCTAACCATACCAAGAGCGAGTTTGTCGAGGTCAGCGCCGTGACGGGTACCGTGAAGGACCTGCGTCGCGTGATTGACGAGGCCAAGACGCGCCTGAATACCTACGACCGCCGCACTATTCTATTCATCGACGAGATTCATCGCTTCTCTAAGTCGCAGCAGGATGCCCTGCTGCATGCGGTTGAGAACCGCACCGTCATTATGATTGGCGCCACGACGGAGAATCCGTACTTCGAGGTCAACTCGGCGTTGCTCTCGCGTGGTCGCGTGGTGGAGCTTGAGCACTTAAAGGACGAGGACATCGCGACGCTCATCGAGCGTGCGCTCGAGGCGCCGCAGGGTCTGAACGGCAAGTTCTCGGCCGATGAGGATGTGGTTAAAACCATCTGCGCGCTGGCCGCGGGTGACGCTCGTTCGGCGCTCACGACGCTCGAGCTTGCGAGCGAGATTGCCGTCACGCGTCCCGATACGGACGGGACGCCAGCGCCGGCGGCGGGGGAGCGCTATCCCATCACCGTGGATGACGTTAAGATTGCCAACCCGCGTCGTGGCTTTTCGTATGACAAAAACGGCGACATGCACTACGACATCATCAGCGCGTTTATTAAGTCCATGCGTGGCAGCGATCCAGATGCCACGGTCTACTGGCTTGCGCGCATGATCGATGCAGGCGAGGATCCTAAGTTTATCGCCCGTCGCATTATGATTCATGCTTCCGAGGATGTTGGCAATGCCGATCCGCAGGCTCTTCTTATAGCACATGCTGCGTTTAAATCTGCCGAGGTTATTGGCTATCCCGAGTGCCGTATTAACCTCGCTCAGGCTGCACTCTATGTGTGCTTGGCGCCAAAATCCAACGCGTGTGAGGCTTCGATCGATGCGGCGCTGGCCGACATCCATTCTAGTGGGCTTCGCGAGGTGCCTAGTTATCTGCGCGATCGTCATCGCCCGGGCAGCGATGATTACGGTGTGTATAAGTATCCACATGATTATCCCGAAGGCTGGGTCGATCAGCGCTATTTGCCCGAGGGACTGGAGCGCGGCGCGTTCTGGCAGCCTGCTGGTCGCGGTTGGGAAGAATGGCGCGTAGAGCAGAGTGAAC
>CABQXG010000083.1 GCA_902468045.1 uncultured Collinsella sp. | reverse complement strand
CAAAGCTGGTCGATTCTACTAAACTGTACGAAGTGAACGAGGCTCTGGAGCTGGCCTGCAAGACCGCTTCCGCCAAGTTCGACGAGACCGTCGAGGCCCACTTCCGTCTGGGCATCGATACTCGTAAGGCTGACCAGAACATCCGTGGTTCCATCTCTCTGCCCCACGGCACCGGCAAGACCGTTCGTGTTGCCGTCTTCGCCGAGGGCGAGAAGGCCCGCGAGGCTGAGGCTGCCGGCGCCGACATCATCGGTTCCGACGAGCTCGTCGCCCAGATTCAGAAGGGCGAGATCAACTTCGACGCCGCTATCGCTACGCCGAACATGATGGCCAAGGTTGGCCGCATCGGTAAGATCCTTGGTCCCCGTGGCCTCATGCCGAACCCCAAGCTCGGCACCGTGACCATGGACGTCGCCAAGATGGTCTCCGAGCTCAAGGCTGGCCGCGTTGAGTACCGCGCCGACCGCTACGGCATCTGCCACGTGCCCCTGGGCAAGAAGTCCTTCTCTGAGCAGCAGCTCGTCGAGAACTACGCTGCCCTGTACACCGAGATTCTGCGCGTCAAGCCCTCTTCTGCTAAGGGCAAGTACGTCAAGTCCATCTCCGTGTCTTCCACCATGGGCCCTGGCGTCAAGGTCGATCCCGCTGTCCAGCGTGACTTCCTGGCTGAGTAACTGCTAGTTACTGCCTGAGTACAGCAAGCATTGCTAAAGAAACCCGGTTGTGCCTTGTGCAGGACCGGGTTTCTTGCTATCGCGTCAAAAGCACCATAAAGGGGACAGTGTCCCCTTTATGGTGGTTACCAGGGTGTTCTGGCTGTTGAAGACTCGATGGCTTCGTGGCGTTTGAGCTCGCGGCGCATGGTTTGTGAGTTGAGCCAAGCTGCTTGCCAGCCGCGGATGGGGTAGTGCGTCTGGTCGAGCTCAAACTGCGTATAGCCGCAGGCGTTGATGATCGTCGTCCCGCACGCGTGTTGCCGCTCGCGCTGAAAATCGCAACCGTAGCTTTGGTGCACATGCCCGTGCACCATGTAGTCGGGATTCCAGGATTCGAGTGCTGTGTTAAAGCACTCGAATCCTCGATGCGGCAGATCGTCCAGATCACCCATACCGGCGGCGGGTGCATGGGTAAGCAGAATGTCGCACCCGCCGACCATCCTAACCTTACGCGACAGCTTACGCATGCGCTTGGACATCTCGCGTTCGGTGTACATGTTGGCGTCGTCGCGATAACGCATGGACCCGCCAAGGCCCGCAATGCGAATCCCTCGGTACGTGTACACGCTGTCCTCTACGCAGATACATCCACCCGGTGCATGACGTGCGTAGCGGTCATCGTGATTGCCGCGCACGTAGATGAGCGGTTTGTTGATGACCGTAACCAAAAACTCAAGATAGTCCGGGTCCAGATCGCCGGCGGACAAAATCAGGTCGACTCCCTCAAAGCGTTCCTTGCGAAAGCACTCCCAAAGGCATCGTTCTTCGGTATCGGCTATGGCAAGGATTTTCATAGGGCAGGGACTTTCGGCTCATCGTCGAGCTGCGGAATGGTGCCTACCACGTTGTCCGCCAGCCAATTCATCTCGACAATCTGCGTGCTCGGCAGCGGAGGGAAGCCTTCGATCTGTACCACGCCGTTCTGGCTGTGGAGCTCGCCGCCAAAGGGGTTGATGGATCCCTCAACAATGCCGTTGCGGAGCAACTGCACGAGTTTGCGCGTTTGGTAGGGTAGGCCCGGAGCGTAACGGATGTCGATAACGCCGGAGCTCATGCCATACCAGTAGTTGACAGCGCGCACTTGGTTGTCGTCGCTGGTCTCGTCCCACGTGCCGTGAAGAAGGCTGCGAACGATGAGCTCGTAGTAACGGCCCCAGTTCCATACGGGCATGGCGATGCCGGTGACTTTGCCGTCGACCAAGCGGTGAAGCCCGTAGGCCGTTGGGTCTTCGAGCGACTTTGACATGTCAGCGCCGGTCATGACGCTTACGCCTTCGCGGCACATGGCTTCGGCAAGACCACCGGCGGGAACATCGCCCCAGGTGAGGATGACCTGCGCGCGCGGGTCGAGCAGCGAGGCGCCAATCGCAAAGGCGTTGATCTCGCTGAGTGCGCCCGAGGCGAAGACCGACGCGTGGTAACCGATGCGGTGGTTGTCCGCCATGCTGGCCGCAAGGGCGCCCAGCAGAAACTTGGCCTCGTACATCTTGCCAAAGTACGAACGGACGCTTTGATGGGGAAGGCCGATAGAGCAGTTGAGGAACCGAACCCGGGGATACTCAACGGCAGCCCTGAGCGTGTATTCCATCAGGCGGTGCGAGGTCGAGAAGATGACGTTTGCTCCATGTTTGACAGCCGTTTCCACGGCGGCGTAGAACACATCCGGATCGTGACAGTCCTCGAACGCCTCGGTGCGCACGATACCGCCAAAGTGCTCATCGAGATACTGACGCCCTTGGTCGTGCAGGCTGTCCCAGCTCGACGTCGCACAGGGGAACTCATGGATAAAGGCGATGCGCAGGGGGTTGGCCGTCGAGTAGACGGACTTGCCCATAAAGAAGTTGAGCACGCCAGAGGTGGACTTGGCGGGCGTCTCCTCCTCGTCGACGCTCGGTGCTTCGACAAGATCGACCTTGTCCTCGTCATTTTTGCCGGCAATAACCAGCTCGCGCCAAATCTTGCACAGGCGGTTTACGACGATATCCGTCGGCGTATCCAGCAGGCGGTCCTGGTTGTACACATTGAGGTAGACGAGCATGGCGTCGGCAGGCGTAATGTCCAGGTGGTCGCCGCCTGCGCGAAGGTAGGCGCGCTTAAAGAGCAGGAAGGTGTGGCGCAGGTAGTCGACCTTTTTCTGCGGCCATTTTTCGATAAGGTTCTGACCGAGCATCTTGGCGAGCGTCTCGTAGCTTCCCTCACGCGAGAACTCGATCTCGTATAGGGGGCAGACGCGCCAAAACGCGCAGAACTCGCCGTACAGGCGGCTTTCGACGGAATCCCATGTGCCGGGGTAGAGACGGGTGACCTTGGCCGAAACCGTCGGGGCGTCTAGGAATTTGAGGACACTGACGCGTTTGTTGCCTTCTTGGACATAGAACCGATGCATGAACTCGGTGACGATGACGGGGTCGCGATAGCCCTCGGTCACCTGGATGTCGTAGAGGTTGGACCACTTGCGGGCGAACTCGGTGCTAAACGGAAGCAGGGGCATAAAGTTACACGAAAAGGCGGACTGACGGCCCTTGGTGACCGTGCCGACGACCATTTCGAGCGGAATATCCCGCAGGCCGACATTCTCTCGCTGACCTAAGGGGAGCTGAGCAACCAAGCTATCGAGGTCCGTAAGGTATGGATGCTCGCTTTGGCTAATGGCGCGTCGACGTCCTTGCTCGCCGCGCTTGCGTGCTTGACGATAGGCCTCTTCCATGATGTTGCTCCCTTAGTCGTTTAAACAACTATATGAACCATGGTACCACGAATGAAAACCACCACAAAGGTGCCTGTCCCTTTTTGGCGGGTTAGGCGATGATAGGGGCGATGGCGCGGATGCAGGCGTCGGCTGCCGTGAAGGTGGTGCTGTCGTCGCTGACGATAAAGATGATCTTTCCCTTGATGCCAAAGTCGCCGATTTCGCTAAAGAGCACGTAGGGCTCCTTATCAAAGCCCGAGATGGGCGAGACGGCCGTTTTGGTTGCGCTCGTGAGCTCGTCTGCCAGCACGTCAAGGGAAGCCCACTTAGACGTGTCCTTTACGGCAACGGGCACGGCCACGCGCCCAAAGGGCATCAAATGCACGAGTGTGTTCTTGGAAATGTTGGAGTTGGGGACGATGATGGTCTGTCCACAGGCATCCTCAATCGTTGTATGGCGCCAAGTGATGTCTTGGACCACGCCGGATACGCCGCCGACCTCGATATTGTCGCCGGGTTTGATGATGCCCATAAACGTCACCTGCATGCCGCCGATAAGGTTTGACAGCGTGTCCTGAAAGCCGAGCGAGATGGCGATGCCGCCGACGCCAAGAGCGGCGACGAGCGCGTTTGCGTTAATGCCAAAGCAGTTGTCGAGGATAAAGCTGCCGCCAATCATCCAGATGACGGCGCGCGCGATGTTGATGAAGATACTCGATGCCGGAAGCGGGTTATCGTCTCGGTTAAGCAGATGGTTCAGGGTCTTGGATACGACCTTGGCGGCGACGGCGGTGCCTATCGCCAAGATGACGGCCCAGATGATGTTGTGGACCCACCGTTGCTCAAAGAAATGAAGAATCGGCTCAAACAATTCCATGTAGGGAAACCTCCTAATGATCGTCCAACCATGATACCCACCAAGAAGCCCGTCCGATCAAATTCGGACGGGCTTCTGTGCTCGATATAAAGTTTACGCGGTGGGGCTGCAAGGCCCGGCGGTGTAGCTTAGCGTCGACGCTTCCAGATAATGCCGAGCATGATGACGATGATGCCGCCGATAAGGCACGCGCCAACTACTGCCAGCGTGCGGTCTCCCGTTGCGGCGAGCTTACCGCTCGTCTTCTTGGTGCTGACCTTCGTGGTCGTCGTGTCCGTCTTAGGCGAGGGCTTAGGCGTCGGGGCCGGTGTGGGCGTGGGGTCCACGGCTACGGAGCCGAAGCTGATGGTGCCGGCGAGCCCGGCCATCTTGCTCTCCCAGCCGTTCTGCCCAATCAGCGCCCTCAGCGCCGCCTCGCACGTGCCCCACTCGGTGTACTTGGTGGCGTGTGCAAAGGTGGGAAAGTCGGTCGTGTTGGTAATGATGTAGTTGTTGATGGCGACGGTATAGGTCTTGGCGGGGTCGAGCGTGCTGCCGTCCTTGGTGAGTGTGGCACTCACAATGCGCTTGCCTTCGGGCTGCGTCCAATCAATCGTCACATTGATGCCGCCAAAGGAGAGAACGCTGCCAGAGTCATCGCGCCACTTGTACTTGTCTTGCGCCTCCTGCTCGGTATGGCCGGCTGCCACGTAGGCTTGCTGAAGCTCGTAGCTGTGATTGCACTCGTCGCTGATCTGCAGCGAGTGCTCGAGCGCTGCCAAGAAGTCCGCGCCGGTCATGGTCCAGGTCTCCACGGTGTTGCCGTAGGGCGAGATGGCGATGACGTTGCCGGCGGTCACGTTGCCCGCCGCGATGCCGCCACGGATGCCGCCAGCGTTTTCGATAGCGAGGTCCGCGCCCGTCAGGGCAAGATAGGAGTCACAAATAACGTGGCCGATGGTCTGGGCCTTGGTGGTGTCGCCCTCCTTGCTGGGGCGGAAATCGGTGGTGCGCACCATTTCCCAACCATGCGTGCCTGCGACGTCCTCGCCGTAGAAATAGTTGGTGGTGGATGTGCCGAGCACCTTGTTCGATTCGTTTTCAAAGGCCTCATCGAGCGGCTTGATCTTGTTGCGGACGGCTTCAAGGCGGCTTTGGTAGACGGAGCCCTTGTCGGGGTCTGCCAAAAGGTCGTTGACGTTCTTGGCGGTGTAGAGCTTCTCGTCGCTGCCGTCTGCAGGGACCGTGACCGTGTCATCGTCGGTCGACTTGGTGCCATTGGTGTCGTACTTGTACGGAATGGAAAGCAGCCCCACCTCGGCAAAGGCGCTGCCTGCCTCGACAACGTGGATCGTCTTGCCGTCGGCTCCCGTCACCTTCTCGTTAAGGTTGATGTGCTCGTGGCCTGCGATAAGGGCATCGACGCCACGGAGTCGCGTGGCAAAGGTCTTGGCGTCGAGCGTGTGCGCGATACACACAACAACATCGCAGCCCTCCTTGCGCAGCTGCTCTGCCTCGGTATTGATGGCGTTCGCGGCACTCGAGAACGACGTGCCTGCGACCAGGTCCGCGCGCAGCGAGGATCCCAGCGACTCATCCATGGCACCCACGACGCCGACCTTGATTTTGTAGTCGAATGTGGAGTGATCCTCGCTATCCTCCCAGGTGCGATCGAGCGTCTTCGTGATGCTCGAGCTCCATACGCCGCTCGTAGACTTCGCGTTCGCGCAGAGCATGGCGAAGGGCGTGCCGGTGGTGCTGTAGCCGGTCATGGTGCGGAGTTTGTCCGCGCCGTAGCTCCAGTCGTGGTTGCCTGGCGTGGTCGCGTCGTAGCCGTCGGCGTAGAAGGTGTCCATGAGCTCGGCGATGCTCTTGCCCTCGCTCATGGTGGCAAAGGACTGCCCGTGGAAGGTGTCGCCCGCATCGAGCAAAAGATCGGGGGCGCTGCTTTGGGCGCTATAGAGAACCGCCAGTCCGTCGAAGCCCACCGTGCCGGTGCTCTTGCTTTCGTTGTAGCTGTACTTGTAGCTGCCGTGGATGTCGTTGGTGTGCATGACGGCCACGGAGCCGTCAATAGCGGCGGG
>CABQXG010000082.1 GCA_902468045.1 uncultured Collinsella sp. | reverse complement strand
GTACTTCATTGGTGCGCCCCCAATGCTTGCTCGACGAGCATGAAGAAGCGGCGCTCGGCGCTGTCCGACGGGTTGCGCTTGCGCATGTCGGCAATCTTCAGCAGCTCGTCTTCCTCGTAATAGGTGGCGTCCCAATCAACCTCGGGCCAGTCGTAGCAGGAGCAGTGCCAGCCCTCCAGCAAGATGTAGCCTTTGTCGTAATAGTCGTCGCTTCCATCGCCGGCGTAGATCAACATGTAGCGCTCTTCGCTGTAATCAGGCTCGCTTTGAGCCGCGCAGATGATGCGCCACGGCTCGATACTTTTCGGCGCCTCGACGGTTTTCATGACTCGTCACCGTCCTCTGCCTTCGGCGGTTTCTGCTCGAATCGACACCACCTGGTTCCGCGCACGAGGCGAGATTTCGCGATGGCGTAGGTCTCGCCTTTCATTCGCTCCGTGTAGTCGCGGAACGCCGGGCATGCGCAATAGATCGTCGTGCCGTCGAAAGGCTTGAATCTCGAATGCATGCACTTGATGCATGACGGTGTTCTGTACTTCCTAATCTCCCTGATCGTGTTCTTGATCTTCATGAGCCTTCACCTCGTTTCTCCCGTGAATGAACCGCTGCACCTCAACGCTGCAATCGCGGCACAGGTCGAAGCTCTCGATTTCGCTGGGCCAAAGCGCCCCACGGAACGTGCCGTGGGGGTCGTCGCCGATAATCAACTCGCCGCATTTGTCGCAGCGCATGCACTTGACCTTGCTCATGCGCCATCGCCTCCGAGCTTCGCGCCGCACATCGGGCAGTAGCTGATGTCCTTCGTGTAGCAGTAGTCGCCGTTGTAGAGGCTGATGCCGATCACGTACGGCTCCTTCGCGGGGCCTTCCTTGCCGAGCACGCACAGGCGCTCTACCGATATGTCGTCGATGTCGCAGGCGCGGCCCTCTGCACTGGCGAACAGGGTTCGCCCTTCCTCGCAGTATTCGCAGCTCATGCCATCACCCCCGCAAGGCAGCCGGGGAACCGGCCACGCAGGTCGAGCACGGTCCCGTCTTCCAGCAGCGCGAAGCACTGGTAGCTGTCGTCGGTCAGCGACTCGACGATCGAAAGCGCCTCGGCCTCGTCGTCGGTCTTTGCGAGCAGGATGCCCTGGCGGTAGGCGCTGGCGTAGCTCTGGCAAAGCGAGCGCTCGTAGATCCCGATCATTCCTGCTCCGCCTTCCACTCTTCGGCTAGCTCTTCGTACTCGGCGCGGAACTCCGGCTCGAAGTAGGCGATGAACTCGGTCTTGGTCATCCCGTAGCGCGGGCTTGAGTACCCCACGTGCTCGATGCACCAGTCCTCAAACGGGATAAGGCTGCCGCCGCTGCTGACGCTGGTTCGGTAGCCGGTGCCGTCGCGGTAGAGCTTTGCGCGGCCCTCCTTGCGGATGGCCTGCTCGACTTTCGAGGCGTCGCGCTCGCCGCGTTCCATGAGCTTGCCGCGCAGCTCCTCTGCCTCGTCCTGCGCCTGCTCAAGCTTGCCGCGCAGCCAATCGCGCTCCGCCTGCGCCTGTTCCAGCTGATCGAGCACGTACCGCTCGCATGTCTTGATCTCCATGGGTCATATCCCTTCTCGTATCATCTCGTTGCCGTCACGGTCTGTGATCAGCCAATATCCGTATTCGTAGAGGCCAGGGCTGTGCGGCTCGTAGACCTGCAACAGCTGGCCCGTCCACCAGGCCTCCTCGTAGACCGGATGCCGCCAGCGCCACTCGGCCTTGAGCCGCGCTCCGCCGTGGAACTTGTCGTGGCATCCGGTGGTGCCGCTGCCGCAGAGGCAGAACAGCGGGCTTCGCAAGTCCCAGGTGTCGCACGGCGTCACCAGGCGGAAAATCTCGCCCCAAGAGCGGTGCGCCACGTGGTGCACGCTTCCCGCACGCCTGCCGCAGACGCAGCATCGGGGCGAAAGCGCCTCGTAGGCCTTGCCGTGGGTGTAGCGAGCACCCAGGTGCGGCTTGCCGTAAAGCTCGGCGCGTTCCTTGGGGTAGCCGCGCAAAATGCCCGCATCGAGGATCATTGCAGCCTCCCGTCCGGGCCGTCGAAGTGCACGACCCTCGCGCCGCCCCTCAGCCGCGACACGATGGCCTTGGCGGTGTCGGGGTCTCCCTGCTCGGCGAGCCTGCGCACGAGGTCGCTCGGCTTGTACTGCGTGGTCACCAGCGTTGGCAGCATCGCCGAGTAGCGCTGGTCTATCAGGCTGAACAGGCTGTCCAAAACGAAGCCCGTGGGCCTGCGCTTGCCCAGGTCGTCCACGATCAGGTAGCGCACCTCGGCGTAGCGCTTGAGCGGGTCGCCGCCATCGTGGAAACTGCGCTGGATCTCGTCGAGGATGCGGTACATCGGGGCCATGAGCACCGACCGCTTGCCTCCCGTAAGGCGCTTGGCCACGGCTGCGGCGCACGTGGTCTTGCGCGTTCCCACGTCGCCCCAGAGGTACACCCACTGGCCGCGCTTCACGCACTCGGCGATCTCGGCGGCCAACGGGTGGTCGAGGCTCACGTAGCGCTCCGGCACGCCCGCCCGCTTCCAGTCGCGCACGGCCTTGTCGTGCATGGCCATGCGTGCGGCCTCGGCCTTGGCCCGGCGCTCCTTCTCGCGCTCGGCCTCGGCACCCGGGCAGCCGCACTGCTCGTAGCCGCAGAACAGCGTTCTGCCTGCGAGCTGCGTGGTGCGGGCTTTGAGGACGGCTCCGCAGTGCGGGCACTCAGTCGTAGGCCGAAAATCCATCGTCTGGCACCTCCTTTGCCATGCCGTTTTTGGGCTTCGAGGTGCGCAGCCATCGGCGCACCGTTGCCTTCCAATCCTTCATCGGCTGTTTGCCGACATGCCATCCGTTTGACTCGTAGTAGTCGCAGAAGTACTCGGGATCGAAGTCGATGGCGCGGAGGTCGAGGTTCTTCGTTGCGGCGTATTGCTGGGCATACTCGGACACCTCGGCGGGGGAAGGGGCGCGAAACCGCCCCGCCTTCCTTTTCTCCTTAGCTCCTTCCTTATCTACTTCTCTATCTCTTTCTCTATCTGGGAGGGGTTTCGTAGACCCTTCCGCAGCATCGTTCGTAGCGTCTTCCGTAGGCTCGTTCGTAGGCTTCGAATCGCTGTACCGATTAGACACGTTTGCGGCGTTCGTCCTGCTTTTCGAAATGCGCCCCTCGCAGCCCTTGAAAACCTTCATCCCGCTCTCGCTCAAACCCTTCGGTTCGATGCCTTCGAAGAAGTAGTCGAGGAGGGCCGTGTTCACCCTCCTGCGCTCGGCTTCAGGCAGGAGCGTCGTGAGGTCGTAGAAGGTGCGGTAGAAGTTCATCCGCTTTTCCTCAGCCATCGCCTTCACCGCCGATTCCCGCTCGCACGATGGCCCCTAAAACGGGATGTCGCCGTCGTACAGGCTTTCCTGGGCGGGCGGCATGGGCGCTTGCTGCGGCGCGTACTGGGCGGGCGCCTGCTGGTAGCCCTGCGGTGCCGCCGGGGCTTGCTTCTGGCTCATGAGCTCGATCTCGTCCACGATCACCTCAAGCTTGGATCGGCGCTGGCCGTCCTTGTCCCAGCTCGAATAGCGCAGTTTGCCCTCGATAGCGACCTTGCTGCCCTTGCTCAAGAAGCGGGACACGCTCTCGGCGCGGTTGCCGAACATCGTGCAGTCCACGAAGTTCGGGTAGTCCTCCCACTCGCCGGTTTGCTGGTTGCGGCGGCGGTCGTTGACGGCCACGCCGAAGCCCAGAACCTGCATGCCGCCCTGGGTAGCCCGCAGCTCGGGGTCGCGGGTCAAGTTTCCGCTGATGTTCACTCGGTTGATCGACATTTAGTAACTCCCTTCGCCCGTCCCGTTGGACCAGGTGCGCTTTATGTCCTCGTCAACGGTTCGGATCTTGAGCTTGTACACGTTTATCGCCTCTTGGCTCGCCTTGTAGAGCGCTTCGGCGCAGTCTCTGCGCTGCTTCAGCTCGGCTATGTCATCCCGGCCTCGGCAGAGGTCGCTTATCACCGTCACCGGCGTTCCCTTGGATCGCTCCTCAAGGATCGCGATGCGCAGCGCCTTGCGGTACTCGGCCTCGTTCTCGGCGTACTGGCTTCCGCTGTTGCGCAGCGCCTGAAGCTCGTCCATGAGCCTGTCGAAGAGCTGCATGCGCTCGGCGTAGAGGTCTTGCATGGCCTACACGACCTGCCATGCGGGGGACGGGCAGCACCCGGGGTTGGCCTTGAACTGCTCGTACTGCTGGCGGCTCTCGAACTGGTAGGAGGTGCCGCAGCTCTTGCACTTGGCGATGAATTGGCCGAACTCGGGCGGCTCCTTCTCGGCTGGCTTCTCGGTTCCCATGAGCGTGTCGGGGTCTGAGGTGCCGTCGATGTCGAACGCGCCGCAGAGCGCGTACTTTCGCGCGTAGCTGGATGCGCTGCCAGTGACCTGCGCCTCGTTCATGCCCTTCTGGCTCAAAGGCTCGCGGGCGTACGCATCGATCTCCAAAGGCTCGCCGTGGCCGTCCTCGAAGAACAGGCGGCACGTGGCCTTGACGTAGTAGCGCTCGCCGATCTGCTCGATCGAGTCGTTGAGCGTGAAGGCGATTCCCGCCGCCTTGCACGGCTCCTTGAGCGCCGCAACGATGTCCTCCATGCTGCGGTAGTAGAAGTTGCCGTGGGCGTTGTAGCGTGCCTTGGGCACCACCACGGATCGCTGCACCTGGGCCACGGCCTCGGCCAGCGTCATGTGCTTGTCTTCTGCCATCGTCTACTCCATCCTCGCTGCCACCTGGGCTGGCGTGCCCCGGCGGATGCTTCCGGTGATTCCCTGCGCCTTGAGCAGGGATGCGAGCGCCTGCATCTGCGATCGCGTGGCGCTCGGCACCTCGACCGTCCACGCCTCCAAAGGCTCCGCGACCGGTGCTGGCATGGGTGCCGGCATTGGTGCGGGCATTGGCACTGGCGCGGGCATCGGCTCAGGCTCGGGCGCTGCGATCGGCTCTGGCTCAGGCTCTGGTTCAGGTTCAGGCTCCGGCTCAGGCTCGGGTGCCATGGCCGCCTTCAGCTCGGCGATTCGCTGGTCTTCCTCGTCGGCCAGACGCGCCGCGTTCAAGGCGGCTCCGAGGTCGAGCGTGCGGAAGAACTCGCGCTCCGCGTCGGCGTAGTGCGGCATCGCCTCCTGCTGGGCCTTGAGCGTTTCCCAGTCTCTGGCCACGTCGGACACCTTGGCCTCAAGCGCCTGCTGCGCCTTGATCTCGCCGAAGGTCTTGTTGAGCCACTGCGGCTCATGCAGGCGCTCGTAGGGGACGACCGGCGCGAGCAGCCCCGCGAACTCCTCGTAGTGCTGCTGTAGGCGCGAGTAGAGCGCGTCCTTGCGCGTCTGTTCGGCCTCGTCAAGCTGCGCCTTGATGGCGTCGGTTGACTCGTCGATGATGGCCGTGATCTGCTTGCAGCGCCTCTCGAATGCGTCGAGCGGCTTGTTGTACTCGCGCTTCACGGCCTTGCGGCGCTCGTCGATCTCCTTCTTGATGCCGTTGAGGTAGCTGCGGTCGTGCTTGGCCTCCTTGACGGCCTGGGCGCTCGCGAGGTCGTAGGTGGCGCCCTCGTACTCGGCCACGACCTTCTTCACGTGGGCCTCCAACGCGTCCATGTTCGAAGCGATAGTGGCCTCGGTGTAGGTGACCTCAAGCGTGGTGGCCTCGGCCTCGATGACCTCTGCCTCGACCTGCTGCGGTTCGGTTTCCTTAGCCATAGATCTCGCCCGTCTCGTCGTCGAAGTCCATGGCCTGCTGCTGCTCAGCCACGGTGAGCAAAACCGTCTTGCCGCTCTGCTTGATGATGCGGAAGGCGTCGGCGTTGTCGGTCAGGATCTCGAATTGCAGGGTCGCAACGCTGCCCTTCACGGTTGCCTGCTTGAACTGCGCCTGGATGGTGGCTTCGTTGATCATGTCGTTACCTCCTATTTGATGCCGAGAACGGCGGCAAGGAACGCGCGACCGAACTCGCGCTCTTCCTCGCTGACGGGCTTGATCTTGTCGGCGATGAACTCGCGGCTCTTGGCGACGCACTTCTCGTCGATCCTGGAAAGCCCGGCCTCGCAAAGCGCGATCATCACGTGGTAGGCGTTTGCCGCCGTCTCGCCGTCGTTGTTGTCAGGATGCGTGGCGTCGAACATGAGGTTGTTCGCGATGCAGGCGGCGTGGTCGAGCACTGCTTTGTGGAACTTGGTCCCGTGGAAGTCCTCAAAGCCGTTCTCTTCGAAGTATTTGGCGTTCATTTCTTCTCCTTCACGTACTCCTCGACGAAGTACTCGATGTAGATGCTGATAAACGGTTGCGTCCCGTGGCAGGGCCTCGGGCGCTTGTCCACGGTGCAGGTGATCACCTG
>CABQXG010000081.1 GCA_902468045.1 uncultured Collinsella sp. | reverse complement strand
GCGATGGACTTGCGGGCACGGGTGATCATCGGCTGCTGGCCGGTGATGGCGCGCAGGTCGCGCACGGCACCGTCGATGGCCTTGGAATCGGTAGCGGCCTCGCCGACACCCATGTTCACGACGATCTTCTCAAACTTGGGGATCATCATGACGTTCTCGTACTGGAATTTGTCCTGAAGCTGCTGCTTGACCTCGTTGTTGTACTTGGTCTTCAGACGCGGCACATACTTCTCTTCTGCCATTGTTCACTCCTTCTTGGGGTTTTAAGCACGGGGCGTGGCCACGATGGGTTGTCCTCGTGCCTCCTGGCTGCATCCGCGCCGCTCATGGCATTTTGCGGTTTGGACTCGACGCAGCAGGAGCCGACAAAACAATCGGTACTATACGCGCATCGGGAGCGTATTTCCAGAAAAACCTCGTCTGCCTGCACAACTCCACAACTCCCCCGCACAAATGGATCCCAAAAAGCAGTTGCGGTGAAATAGGGACTGTTTGGCGGCCTAACAGGCTTAAACAGTCCGTATTTCACCGCAACTTAATTGGTGGGGATGCGATTAGCGCTTGCGGGGGACGAGTTTGGTGCGGCGCAGGTGGATCATCTCGGCGGCGATGGAGATGGCGATCTCCTCGGGGTCCTCGGCCTCGATGGCAACGCCGATCGGAAGGTGCAGCTCGTCGATCTGGTCCTGCGTAAAACCTTCCTGCTCCAGGCGGGCACGCACAAAGGCCGTCTTGCGGCGCGAACCCAGACAGCCCAGGTAGGCAGGCTTGGCACGCATGGCCTGAATCACCACGTCGATATCGGACTTGTGACCCGCCGTGGCGACGACCACCAAGTCGCGCGGACCGATGGGACACAGCTCGCTCAGGTTCTTGTAATCGACCAGGCGACGATCGTAGACACCGGGCACCCATTCGGGCGTCAACGTGCCGGGGCGGTCATCGCAGGCCACGACGGCAAAGCCCGCCGCCGTGAGCACGCGCGCCGTCGCTGCGCCCACGTGTCCGCAGCCAAAGATGTAGGTCAGGCCCTCGGGGCAGAGCGTCTCGATGTGCGCCGCGGGAATCTCAGAGGCAGCGTTGGTGTAGGTGACGTTACCCCCCTCCTCCACCAGTGAAAGCCCGGGGCAGCCCGCAATGGTATGGCACGATGCCTCGCCATGGTACTCGGCCACATCGCCCTCGAGCGCGCTCGCGATAAACGGCTCAAAGTCGATGACGAAGTCGCCGATGCGCCGATAGACCAAGACGTCGGCAATTTCCTGGAACAACGGTGCCTGGGTCGCATCCAGATGCAGATAGCACAGGCAAATGGCTCCGCCGCAGATCATGCCGGTATCGGAGTACTCGCCGCCCATGGTGTAGCGGACCAGACGCGATTGCCCCGCGGCCAGCAGCTCTCGCGCCTCGTCCAGCGCAAAGAGCTCAATCTTGCCGCCGCCGATAGTGCCCGCCTGGCTGCCATCGGCAAAGACGGCCATCCATGCGCCCACACCGCGCGGTGACGACCCCGCCGTGCCGGCCACGACCACGAGCTCGCACGTCTCGCCAGCACGCAGGGCGACAAGCGCCGCATTCACAACATCGAGCTTTTCCATTGCCGCCTTCTATCCTCTAAAGATATCGGTGAGCATAGCGAGTGCCTCGAGCACGCCGCCGCCGACCGACGTCGCCTTGTCCGAAATGTAGTTGATATAGCTGGCATCGCCGCGCGGATCGACATCGGCGCATTTAAAGCCCTCAGTCACCTGCACGCCGTTCGCCAAAAGCCCGCGCAGACAGCCATCGATCTGCGTGCGCATGGGCGTATCGCCCGCGTAGCCAATCACGTCTCCGGCGTGCACGATGTCGCCGATTGCGCGGTCGGACCGAAACACGCCGGCGGCGGGGCTGTGGATAACACGCTCTTTGCCATAGCCAGCGATAATGCCCGGCACGCCCGTGTTGGGCTGGGGTGAACCTTGGGTAATGACACGGCCCAGGAAATGCCCGCGCATGGTCTCGACCACGGCGTCGCAATCGACCGGCGCGGTAAAGCCCGGCCCCACGGCGATGACGGTAGGCGCCATGTCGCGCGTGGTGCCCAGGTTGCGCTTGGCCAAAATCGCGTCGACCACAGCCGCGGGTTTAAGCTCATCGAGCATCTTGGCCTGAGGGTCCACCACGACGGCAACATCCCCCGCTTGGGTAATCTCGAGCGCCTCTGCCGGCGTCTGCGCCAAGCGAGCGCGAATGCCCTCGACCTGGACCTCGCCCAGGCGAATAGCCTCGCAAAAACTGATTGTGCGGCGGATGCACGTGGGAACCGCGATATCGGCCATAACGACCGACACGCCGGCGCGCATCAAACGGGCAGCGACACCCGTGGCGATATCACCGGCGCCGCGAACATAAACGAGCATTCCCGGGGCACCTCCCTGTGCTACGGTTTGAGCAGAGCAAAAGCGGTTCGACCGCTACTCTGATGATTATTTATTATCACAGTATTATACGGCGGTGAACAGATGGAAACGGTTAGCGGCAATCTTGCCTCGGCGCTCAGGATCGAGCCGGGCATTACCGCGATTATCGGCAGCGGCGGCAAGTCGACGTTGCTCAAAACGCTGGGTCTTGAGCTCATGCGCGCTGGCGGCCGCGTGCTCCTCTGCACCACCACGCATATGCTTCCCGTTGCCGGCGTGCCATGGGACGGGTCGAATCGTCGCCTGGACGCCGCGCCTTGGAAGCCGGGCGCCTCGCATGTCCCCGGTTGCACCTGCGAGGCATGCGCGGGCATGAGCCGCGGAAGTATCTGCCAGGCGGGTGTTTTGGACCCGGAGACGGGCAAACTCTCCTCCCCTGCCGAGCCGCTCGACCAGCTGACGCAGCGCTTTGACTACGTCCTGGCCGAGGCGGACGGCAGCAAGCGGCTCCCGCTCAAGGCGCATGCCCCGTGGGAGCCGGTCGTTCCCGCCGGCACGGCCAACGTCATCTGGCTCGTCGGCGCCTCGGGGCTCAGCAAGCCCATCAACGAAGCCGTCCACCGCCCCGCGAGCGTTGCGACTGCGAGCTCACCGACATCGCCACGCCCGAGCGCGTCGCCCAGGTGCTCAATGCCGAGATGCAAGAGATGAAGCTCAGCACCGCACGCGTCATGCTCAACCAAGTCGACACGCTTGCCGACCCCACGATGGCCGACCGCTTCGAGGCAGCCCTCGGCCGACCCGTCGTCGCCAGCAGCCTCAAGTAGCCGGCCCCATCTCGTCAGTTGCGGTGAAATACGGACTGTTTGGCTGCATGACGGCCGCAAACAATCCGTATTTCACCGCAACTGCGGAGGGGGTCCGGCACTCCCCCTGCTAGCGAGGCACGTAGCGGCCGGGTTGGGCTCCAGTGGGCTCGCCGTCGCGCGCAGCCAGCACGCCGTTCACAAACACAGCCTTGGCGCGGCCATGTGCCTCAAAACCCTCGAGTGGCGTGTAGTCCACGGCCTGATGCTGCGTCGCGGCGCTGATCGTCCAACGCGCGCAAGGATCCCACACGCACACGTCGGCATCGGCACCCTCGGCAAGACAGCCCTTGCGCGGATACATGCCAAAGACGCGCGCCGGGTTCTCGCTCATCAAGCGGCAGAGATCCTCGGGGCCCAGTTGCCCTTCAAAGCTCGTGGCAATCGCGACGGGACGATGCTCCACACCGGGCCCGCCGTTGGGAATCGCACGGAAATCGTCGCGCCCACGGTCCTTTTGCCCGTGCAGGTTAAAGCTGCAGTGGTCGGTCGCAATCGTATCGATCTCGCCGGCCACAAGCGCCTCGCGCAGTGCCGCACGGTCACCCGCATGGCGCAGCGGCGGGCTCATCACATATTTGGCACCCGCAAAGCCGTCCTCACCCTGCTCCAAGTAGCAAGTATCGTCGAGCATCAGATACTGAGGGCAGGTCTCGACATATATATTCTTCTGTCCGCGCGCCTTGGCGGCACGGATGGCCTCAAGCCCCAGCTTGGTCGAAAGGTGCACCACGTTGACCGGAGCGTCGCCGGCCAGGTGCGCCAGATATAGCAGGCGGCTCACTGCCTCGGCCTCGCACACGTCCGGACGGCTGAGCGCGTGGCCCTCGGGCCCGTGTATACCCTGCTCGTACACGCGCTTCTGCAGTTCATTCACCAACGTGCCGTTCTCGCAATGCACGCACAGGATACCGCCCAGGCGCTTGAGCTCCTCGAGCACCTCGAGCGTCTCGGCATCGTCCAAGCGCAGGTGGACATAGGCAAAGTAGGTCTTGAACGACGATACGCCCGCCTCGCGCATGGCCGAAAGGTCGGCGCGGTTGCGCTCGTTCCACTCGGCGAGTGCCATATGAAAGGCGTAGTTTGCCGTGCAGGTGCCGTCGGCGCGGCGATGCCACTCGGCCAAGGCATCGGGCATGGTCACGCCACGATCGGCCGTCGCGTAGTCCACGATGGTCGTCGTACCGCCGCAGGCAGCCGCGCGCGTGCCGGTCTCAAAGCTATCGGCCGTCCAATCCATGCCGGTCCAGCACTGCATGTGCGTGTGGCCGTCGATAAAGCCGGGAAACACCCAGCAGCCCGTGGCATCCTCGACGGTATCGCTCTCGGCCGGCTCAATCGCCGCGGCGATCCGCACGATCTTGTCGCCCTCCATGGCAAGATCGGCACGGCGAAGCCCCTGTGGCGTCACGAGCGCGCCGTTTTTGATGATGATCATAATTGCTCCTTATTGATTTATGCAGTTGGCCACGCGATCAAAATACGAGCAGGCGGCGATATGCTCCGCTATGCGTCGCTGCCCCTTGGCGGTATCGACGTCCCACAGCTCGTAGGCACGCGCCTCGACCAGCACCACGTCGGTACGGCCCTTGAGGATCGAACCGCCGCCGTCCTTGCCCTCAAGACACATAAGTGCATCGAACAGTTCCGCCGGAAAGAGCACCGGGCTCGAGGGCTCACCGTTGCACGCAAGACGCACCGGATGCTTGCGGCCACACTCGTCAAATGCACGAACCATAGCCTCAAAAGAATCCGAACTCACGAGCGGCTGGTCGCCCGGCAAAAAGAGGCAACCTTTCCAGTTGCGTTCGGCTCCCCACGAAAGGCCCGCACGGACGCTTTCGCTGCGCAGCTCGCCATCGTGCAGCACACACGGGCAATGCTTGTCCTCGCAAATCTGAGCGACCTCGGGCCAACGCGTCGAAACCACGACGTCAAAGCCCCGGGGAACCGAATCGATGGTCCGGGCAATCAGCGGCTCGCCATAGATATCGGCGAGCATCTTGTTAGAGCCAAACCGCTTGCCCTCGCCCGAGGCCATAATCACGCAACCAAGTTTCATCTCCGCAAACCTCCCCTGGCTGCCTTGGACGCCATAGTTGCTATACCCACCATACCAAGCTCACACTCCGTCGGAACAGGCATGCGCTCGTTTTTCCAGCGAACGCCCCTTGGCTCTCCATAGCACAAAGGAGGGCGCCCCGCGACGCAGGGCACCCTCCTCAATGGTGCAGATATGCCTACTCAGCGTCGCCGGTAAACGTGGTACCGGTCTTGCCGGCAAGACCGTCACGCGCCTTCTCGAGCAGCGTGATGAGCGCCGTGCGGCCCGGCTTGCTCTCGGCAAACGTCGAGGCGGCCTGGACCTTGGGCAGCATGGAGCCACGACCGAACTCGTTGGCCTCGGACAGACGCTTTACGTCAGCCGCAGTCAGCGTGTCGAGCCACTGCTCGTGGTCGGTGCCAAAGCCAATGGCAACCTTCTCCACGGCCGTCAGGATAATCAGGGCATCGGCGTCGAGCTGCTCGGCGAGCTTCTCGGCCGCAAAGTCCTTATCGATGACGGCGGCAGCGCCCTTAAGGTGGTTGCCCTGGGCCTTGGTGACGGGAATACCGCCACCGCCGCAGGAGATCACCACGTGGTTGGACTCGACGAGCGACTTGATGGTGTCGAGCTCGACGATGTTCACGGGCTTGGGCGAGGCAACCACGCGACGGAAGCCCTGCTTCTCGTCGTGGATGAACTGGTAGCCGCGGTCGGCCTCCAGCTCCTTGGCCTCGGCCTCGCTCATCCACGGACCAATCGGCTTGACCGGGTCGGCAAAGGCCGGGTCGTCTGCCGCAACCTCGACCTGGGTGAGCACGGTGGCGACACCCTTGTCGATATTGCGGTCGAGCATTTCCTCGCGCAGGGCGTTTTGCAGGTCATAGCCAATGTAGCCCTGGCTCATGGCGCCGCAAACGGACAGCGGGCAGGGAATGTACTTCTGAGGATTAGAACGCGTGAGCTCGGCCATCGCGTTGGCGATCATGCCCACCTGGGGGCCGTTGCCATGCACGACGACGACCTCGTTGCCTTCCTCGATCAGGTCGACGATGGCC
>CABQXG010000080.1 GCA_902468045.1 uncultured Collinsella sp. | reverse complement strand
AAACGTCCCGACTCCATTTAACAAATCCCCCGACGATAAAGAGTTGAGCAACGGAAGCGAGCAAATGCCGGATAGAAATCCAAGAAGAGCTTTAAACAGTAGCGTGAAAACCACTAAGCATGGAATTGAAACAGCCAAAGAAATAAATAGTCGGCGAATGTACCTCATGCTGATCACTCACAATAAGGGGTGACGTTTAAAATCCCAGGAGGTTTCAAACGAGTCCCAGTCGGTTTTTGACAGTTCGATAGCCAGTTCAGCCATGCTAGAGATACGGCCCTCTTCACCAAGGCCAAGAAGCGGCAGCCTTGACACAACGCCCGCATTACAATTAAGAGTTGGGTTAATCATTCTGAGCATCACAGATGCTGCGGATGAATTCAGGTAGGCAATTAGCGGAAGTAGGTTGTCATCTGCAATAAATGCGCAACTTCCAGCATGCTCAAACAGACTGTGTCCGCCGTTGACTCTAAACGAATTGCGATCGGACGTAACGTCTGACCAAGAGATCGACGGCCTAAATTGATCATCAAGGCTGACGGGGCGGAATCCTGACTGTTTTTTCATCTCCAGTTGGCCAGTGACTGAGAAATTCATAACGTTATCTCGGTTGCCATACCACTTGCGATAGCTACCACCTTTGTTACATGGATACCAACACGTTGTGGTTTGGACCTCGTTAATCGATGAGCACTCCCTATCAAACTTTGATAGTTGGACCTCCCACCAAGCTCTAATGAATAAGTCATTGTTTCCCGTTGTGATTCCAGCTTGAAGCGACGCGCGCGTACCAACAGCTGGATTTGATTTAAATGCAGATAGTATTCCGCCCCCAGCCCAGTAGGCTATTGGGGCGCCGGGGATCTGCTTGAAGATGTCGGCGTCGCGGCGGTAGAACCAGCCGCAGTCGGGATCTCGGATCGCCTCGAGCAGCTTGAGACGCTTCGCCTCACTACCGTTGATGTCGACGAGGCGCACGTAAGCGCCCTCGTATGCCGCGCGGCCGTTGTAGATGACATCGGCGGTTACGTTGACGACCTCGGGGCCGAGATGAGCCATCGAGACAATCGTCTTGCCCTCGATAATCGAAGAGCGCATCTTCTCAAAGCTGCCCAGGAACATCCAACTCTGCATGGTAACCATTGCGGCGTAGCCCTTATCCTCGACAAGGTTAAAACCGTGCTCGATAAAGCACGTGCAGAGGTCGCTCTTCACGTCGGGGTAGTTCTTCTTGATCCACTTGCTCATGAATGGATTAAAGCTGCTGCTGCCCATATACGGAGGATTCGCAACGGTGCAGGTAAAACGACGGGACAGCTTCTCGCAGATGGCGGCAGCGCTTTCGAGCTTAGTTTTGGCCGTAGCGGCAAAAAGGTCATCGGAACAACTCGCGGCGGCAGCCTTGAGCTCGTCGATCTCGTCCTCTGAGGGATTGAGCAGCGAACCGATCTCGCCCAAATGACTCAGCTCCTCGGCGAGCTTCTTGTTACCCGGCAGCTCGTCCTCCCCTAGCGGGATGCTCGAGAGCACGGTAACGTCGGCGCGAACGCCACGCCTAAAGAAGCGACGGTCGTGCTCGCGGGCGCACATGGCAAGCGCCAGCTCCGCGATCTGTGCCGCGCGGGAATCGATTTCCATACCTGCAAGGTTTTTAGTAAGAATGAGCTCGGGGATCTCGCGCTCACGATAGCCGCGCTCCTCGTACATATGGAAGAGCAGCTCAAACGCATAGACCAAGATATGGCCCGAGCCGCATGCGGGGTCGCAGAGGGTTATCTCCTCGGGACTCGAAATGCGAATGAAGTCCTCGTGCTCAGCATCGGGCTCGATGTAATACTCCATGCGCTCGCGTAGCGAACTCCCCGGATTGTTGAGCATCCACAGACGGCCGAGCGAGTTCTCGACCATATAGCGCACGATCCACTCGGGGGTGAAGAGCTGCGTAGCGGGCGCGATGTCCGCCGCCGCTGCCTTGCGCTTGGACTTGAAGAACTCGTCTTTAACGTCGGCATTGTAGTACTGATACATCCAGCCCAGAACGGTCACGCCCTCGCGCCAGTCCTCGTCAGCGAGGACGGCATTGAGTTTGCCCACCACACTGTCAGCCATCATGAGGCCCTGGGGCAACAGCAGCTCCATGGCTCCGCCCACGCGTTCAAAGACGCCCGGCAGGCAATCGGCAAGCTCCTCGCACTGAGCAACAAACAGGTAGCGCCACAACGGTTCATCCAAGCCCGCCATCTTGAGCTCGGCTATGCGATCGGTATCGGCCATCGTTATTTCCACGTCCAGTGCGTTCTCCACGGCCTCGCTGCCATGGCTGCCGTCCGCGCGACTTAGCATGCGCATACGGCTGGGAAGCCATCCGCATGCATCCATGAAGCGAATGGCCACGATGCGGTTGAACCAGGTGTAGGCCGCACGGTCGCGCAGTGCCTCGTGACCCACCTCTGCCTGCATGCGCAGCAGTTCATCGCGCTGCTCAACCTCAGCAGGACTTAGGGGCAGGCCGTTGACGGTCTCGGACCCAACGGGCGTGGGTGCAGGTTCGGTGATGCCGTAGCGCACCATCTGCGCCTCCACGCCTTTGATGAGCTCCGTACGGGCCCAGGTGCAGAAGCTCTTAAGAGCAGAATCGTTCATGGTTGATGAGCCTTTCTAAACGCCATAAGCCACCGGTGCGCGCTTTGGCACCGGTGGCTCCGCGGGTTAGTTGATACGGATCTCGTCGTTTGCAGCGAGCGCCTGCATAAGGCGGGAGCGCAGGTCGTCCACGTAGCGCTCCACGTCCTCTGCGGACAAGAGACGACTCGGCTTGGCCAGATCGGCGCGGCGCACAGTCTTGATCTTGCGCTGGGGCTTGGGCGCGGGCACAGGAGCAGACGATGCGGTGCCCTTGTTGGAGACCTTCTTGACCACCTCGCCCGTACTCATGACCTCGGTGGTGCGGCGCTCGTTGTCCATACGCACGCGGGCCTCATCCACAGCGTCGTACATCTCGTTGGCCGCCGCACTGAGCCAGTCGCCCCAGTTAGTTGCAACAACGCTCAGTTCGTTGAGACTTTGAGCGCTGTGGGCACGGTTTTTGAACGACTCGTATTTGGTGCCGGCGTCTGCTATGGCATCCTTGGCCTGATTGACAAAGCCCTTTTGACTCTCGGCCTGCGCCCGCAGGTCTTGCAGATCGCTCTCGATGCGACACAAAAACTCATTGCGGCGGATGCCCAACAGCTTTTTCATGTCATCCTCGACGGGATCCGTAAGCGGCTGCAAGTCTTTAATACGGCCGTAGGGCTTGGGATCTTTGAGGATCTCACGAACCGTTGCCACGTTCTCCACCGCACCGGGAATGTCATCGGAGGCATACTCGATACCCTCGGTGCGGTTCAAGAAATCCCTGGCGTGGTCAAACGCTGTTCGTTGATTGGACTCGAAAAACTCAACCACCTTGTCAAAGTCTTCCTTGGCATCGAGCAAACGCTCTTCATGCTTGGTGAACGTGGTCAAGAACGCCTCGGCCTCGTTCTGGTCCTTAAGGACGTCGGCCACCTCCGAGCGCATCTTCTCGCACTCGTCCTCACCGGGATACGGGTAGGCCGGCTTGATGCCAGTGTAGTAGTCGCGTGCCATGGCGAGGCACGCCTCGCGCAAGCCCTCAAGGCGCTCTTTGAGCTCGGCCACGAGCTTATCCTCGTTGGAGGGTACGGTCTTGAGATCAAACAGGTCACACATGAGTTCGCCCGTGGCGCGTAGCAACCGGTCGCTCATGCGCATGCGCAAGCGCACCTGGGCCTTATCGGCATCCTTGCGCAGGAGCGCCACCATGCGGCTGTCGTTAGCTTGAACCGTCTGACCGCCAAACAGCACCTGCGCGCGCTGCTCCACCACAAGCTGCGCCACCACATTTGCGATGTCGACCTCGCGCCAGCCAAAGGGCTTTTGCTGGTACTGGCGCTGGATATCGCCCATAGCGGTATCCAGGTGGCGCTGGTGCTGCACTTTGAGGTAGTCCTCGACCTCTTTGAGCGCACGCGTGTTACCTGCATCCATGCCAGCGAGCCCCACTTGAACGTTGCCCACCAGCGTGGAGCGAATATCGGAATCGCTCGTGACCGGCGCGCCGATATAGTCGGCCTTTTCAAAGACCACATCGCACAGCTGCGCCAGCACCTGCTCAAAGACCTGAGCGGGTTTGGCAGCACGGATCTCAATCATGCGCCCGTTGACGGCGCATCGTGCATGGAGCACTGCCTCAGCCAAAAGGGCGTCAGCCTCTTTCTCGTTAAAGTCCTTCTCGCGCATTTTGGCCTCGACAATCTGGCGGGTACTCGGCGGTAGCTCCTGCAGATTGCGCGTCTGGGCGTACATGCGAATCTTAGCGGCGTTGACGAGTGGGGCCCAATAATCCACCTCGTCGCTCAAGGCCACGATGGCCTTATCCACGGATTTCAATGCCAGCTCGGTATCGTCCAAACGGCCCAGATCGCTGGCCATGGTCACCACGGAAAGTTCCATGCCGCCCATGCTGGTACCGTGGATTGAGCCGTCCACATAGCGGTCAAACGGAAAGTCGTTGGCCCCGCGGTTGAGTTTGCGCGCAGTGTAGATGCTTTCGAACAGGCGCTTCTTGATGTACTCAATCACCTTCGCGTTGTCGATCGGGGTGCGTGCGATCTCCTGCGCTATCTCCTGCTCCTCGTCGGTGAGGAAGCTATAGGTATCGCCCTGGCGTGCCACGTAGCTCTCGCGTTCCAAGCGGGCGAGAGATTCCTTGACGCGGTCCTTAAGGGCGCGCTTGTCCACGTCCAGGCTATCGATCATAAGGATGGAGATGTTCTCGACCGTGGCCTTGACGTAGCCGATGTAGCGGATCAAGTACAGGAGCTTAAGCACCCGGACATCGTAGCTCTCAAGACCCTCTGCGTTTTCAGCCGCGCGCTCCGCACAGACGACGACCTGAATGATGCCGTGCTCCAAATCCTTGGAGATTGTGTCGAAGAAGCGCCAGAACGGCACGAGTGCACCAGTCTGGTCATGCTGGATGGCCTGAGCGCTCTCCTGAAACGCGCTCAGCATGGAGCGCTCGCCCGTGGACATGTGCTTGGCCTTAACACCGTGCTTGCGTACCTCGGTCATCACGTCGGGCAGAAGCTTAAACTGGTAGCCCACAAACGGGTAGCTGGCCACAAAATCCTTGGAGCTGGCGAAGCCGGCAAGGTCGGAGCGCGAGCCACCATCAAAGGTAAAGTTGTTTTTGAGGACGGCGGCGTCTTGCTCGTAGACCTGTGCAAGCATATCGGCCGCCGGCGCGGTCTTCTCGAGCACACGGCGCTGGATGACCTCGTCCACGCTGGAGCTGGAGAGCGAAAGGCGGGTATTGAAGCGTCCTTGGATCTTTGAAAAGTCGTTGCCCACGGGCAGGCTCAGGTTGTCGATGGCCTCCTGGCTCGTGACCATCACCCACACGCGGCCACCGCAGGCGGCACCCAGCTCCTCGACGATGGTCTGAAGACTCAACATAAGGCTTGGATCCCGGTCGTTTGTAATAAACTGACCCACCTCGTCGACCATAAAGAGCAAACGGTAGTTGCCGCCGTGGGCCGCTGCCTGAGCGTCTACGTAGTCCTTGACCTTTTTGGCAAAGACATCGGGGGCCAAAACCTCGTCCTCAGAACCCTCAAGCCAGTTCCATGCGGCCTTTTCGCTCATGCCGAGCACGCTCTGCAGCACCTCGACCACGTCGTCCTCAAAGTAGCTGTAGGTGTCGCGGGTCTGGAGCCAGGACTCGCCGTTGACGCGCTCAAAGGCCTCGCGGAACTCCTGGGTCTTGCCCAGGGAATCGATGTGTTCCTCGAGCTTTGCAAGCTTTAGGTCCTCGCCGTAGAAGCCGCGCGCCTCGTAGAACATGCGCTCAAAGCCGCGAAGCAGCGCCGTGGGAGCCGTATCGCCCTGCTTCCACTGGCCCGCCTTGCTATCGATGTTAAAGAGGATGGCCTGCGTGGACACCGAGCAGGCGCGCTCCATGGCAGCCTCGACCATGGGGTCGACGATCTTGCCGTCAAAGTAGCGGATGGCGCTCTTGCCGCCGATCTGGCGATTCTCGAGCAGGTAGCTCAGCATCTTGAGGAAGTGCGATTTACCGGAACCGAAGAAGCCACTGATCCACACGCCGATCTTGTCGGTGGGCACATCGATGGCATCGCCGTATGCCTTGAAGAACGTGGCAAAATGCCTCTGCAACTCGCGCGTCACCACGTACTCGTCAAGCTCCTGGCGGATGGACCCATCTTTTGAATCCTGGACCTTGACCACGCCGTTGATGGAGCGGTTGATGTCTTTTGCAAAGAGGTCGCGAATGATCGTGTTGTCCATGGGTGCTCCTTTGGGTTTGGGAACGTTATGGCAAAGGGTTGTTACCGGCGGCAGGG
>CABQXG010000079.1 GCA_902468045.1 uncultured Collinsella sp. | reverse complement strand
CAGTGTCGATATCGATGGTAATCGCCATAAGCTATGGTCCTTTCGACCTGGCGTGATAGGTGGTCTAGTGGGAGGCCTCGTCGTCGAGTGCGCGCTTAATGCGGTCGCCCTCGGCAAGGAGATTCTCCAGATAGCGCTGGTCGCGGTCCTTGAGCGCACGGCTGTAGGCGCCAAGCGACTCGATCAGGTGGTCGATCTCGAAGGCGAGCGCGTCGGCGTCGTCGATCATGAGCTCGGACCACATTTGCAGGTTGAGGTGCGCCACGCGGGTGAGATCGCGGTAGCTACCGGCCGAAAAGCCGTGGTGGACCTGGGCGGTCGGGCTCTTTACGTAGGCGTTGGACACCACGTGCGCAAGCTGGCTCGTGAAGGCGATGACGCGGTCGTGCTCGGCGGCGCTGGTCACGCTGAACTTGCCAAAGCCCAAGGGGCGCACCATCTCGCGCACCTGGCCCAAAAGCTCCAGTTTGAGTGCATCGTCCACCGCGGGTGGCACGAGCACGAGCGGCGCGCCCTGGAACAGGTCGGCGCGGGAGTGCGCATAGCCCGAGTACTGCGTGCCCGCCATGGGGTGCGCGCCCACAAAGTAAAAGCCGTGCTCGCGGGCAAGCTCAAAGGCGCGCTCGCACACGATGCCCTTGACGCCCACCGTGTCGATCACCACGGGGCCCATAATGGCCTCGGTGTCGGTGGCGTCGGCGAGTGCCTGGGCATGCTCCTCGAGCCACTCGATGCAGGCCTCGGGGTAGCAAGCCAGGACGATGATGTCGCATTCGCCGAGTGTCTTGTCGTTGAGCTCTCCGGCGACAGTGCCCATGCTGGCGGCCGTCATGACGTCGTCATCGGGGTCCCAGGCCAGCACGCGGACGCCCGCCTGCGCATAGCCGCGGGCAAAGCTTCCGCCGATGAGGCCCAGGCCCACGATGCCAGCGCACTTGGGGCCGCCCTGGTTAACACGTGCGTTTCTCACCGTACCCATGGGCTACTCCATGGTCTCTTGGCAGACGACCTCGCGGATGGCTCGGATGCGGCGCATGGTGTCGTCGAACTGGTCGGGGGTGAGGGCCTGGGCTCCGTCGGACCAGGCGCGGCTCGGCTCGTCGTGGACCTCGATCTCCAGGCCGTTGGCACCGCAGGCGGTCGCGGCGAGCGCCATGGGCTCAACGTAGCGGGTGTAGCCGGTGGCGTGGCTGGGGTCGGCGACGACGGGCAGGTGCGAAAGGTGGTGCAGCACCGGCACGGCGTTGAGGTCGAAGGTGTTGCGGGTGCGGGTCTCGAAGGTGCGGATGCCGCGCTCGCACAGGATGACGTTGTCGTTGCCCTCGCTCATGATGTACTCGGCGGCCATGAGTAGCTCGTCGATCGTGCCGGACATACCGCGCTTGAGCAGGACCGGGGTCTTGGTCTTGCCGACCTCTTTGAGCAGAGGGAAGTTCTGGGCGTTGCGGGCGCCGATCTGCATGACGTCGATCTTCTTGTCCAGGAAGACCTGCACGTCGCGTGGGTCCATGATCTCGGTGACGATCGGCATGTCGAGCTCGGCAGACGCCTCGCACAGCAGGTCGAGGCCGGCGGGGCCCATGCCCTGGTAGGCGTAGGGGGAGGTGCGGGGCTTGTAGGCACCGCCGCGCAGCATCGTGGCACCGGCGGCCTTCACGCGGCGGGCGATGCGGATGAGGTTCTCGCCCTCGACGGAGCACGGGCCGGCGATGACCTGGAACTGATCGCCGCCGATCTTGACGCCGTGGCCGCAGTCGATGACGGAGTCCTCGGGGTGGAACTTGCGGTTGGCACGCTTGAACGGCTCGGAGACGCGCTGCACGCGCTCGACGACGTCCATGGACTCGAGCAGGAACGGGTCGATCTTGGTCGTATCGCCCACCAGGCCGATGATCGTCTCGTTCTCGCCGCGCGAGACATCGGTCTTCAGGCCCTTTTTCTCAATCCAGCTGACGATATGGCTTACGGCCTCGTCGCTGGCGCTCTGCTTTAAAATTGCAATCATGGTGTGCCTCTCACCTCGATGGATAACTTTTGCAAAAACGGCCCGCAATGCGAGCCGTGTATATATGGTGCATGAGAGTTTATACTATCTGACTCGCTTTTGCCTTCTAAAGTGGGCCGTTGCGCCGCGTCTTCCTCGGAATTGCAAAGCTTTTTCTTTTATTTTGTTAGCCCGTGGCGCACTTGGGTATAATGCCAAACGTTGGCCCTATTAGCTCAGGGGATTAGAGCGTCTGCCTCCGGAGCAGAAGGCCGTTGGTTCGAATCCAACATGGGGCACCATCGAACGTAAGACCGTCCGAACCTCGCATGGTCCGGGCGGTTTTTCTTATACCGACGCGACGTGATGGGACGTGGTATGGCAGCAACGGATATCGAGCGCGGACTCTCGACCGCCGAGGTCGAGGAGCGCATCGCCGCCGGTAAGATCAACCGCAACATGGAGCTCAAGACCAAGTCGGTCAAAGAGCTCATCATCGAGAACCTCTGCACGTTGTTCAATTTGATCAACGTGATCTTGGCGTTCCTGGTCATTTTGACCGGTTCGTTTAAGAATCTGACGTTCCTGTTCGTGGTGTTCCTCAATACCGCTATTGGCGTCATCCAGTCCATGCGTTCCAAGAAGATGGTCGATAAGCTCACGCTGCTGACCTCCAAGAAGGCCATCGCGGTGCGCGACGGCGCCGAGGTGGAGCTCGACCTGGACCAGATCGTGCTCGACGACATCATCCGCCTGGGGCGCGGCGACCAGATTCCCGCCGACGCCGTGGTGGTTTCGGGCGATGCGCTCGTGAACGAGAGCTTGCTGACGGGCGAGAGCGACCTTATTAAGAAACAGCCCGGTTCCGAGCTCATGAGCGGCAGCTTTATCGACTCGGGCCTGCTGCGCGCCCGCGTGATTCATGTCGGCGCCGACAACTACGTGGCCAAAATTAATAACGAGGCCAAGTACGTCAAAAAGGTCAATTCCGAGATCATGAACGCGCTTAACGCCATCGTTCGCTTTGCGAGCATCATCATGATCCCGCTCGGTTTGGCGTTGTTTGCCTCGAGTGTGAGCGAGTTGTGGGATGCCGCGGGAACCCCGGGCGATAGCGCGCTTTCGTGGTGCTTCTCCGAGCTGTTGGCTGGTCATGTGCCTTCGTCGGCGCTGCTGTCCACGGTGGGCGCCCTGCTGGGCATGATCCCGCAAGGCCTGGTGCTGCTGACCTCGTCGGTGCTCGCCATCGCCACAGTGCGCCTGGCTCGCCGCAAGGTGCTGGCGCAGCAGCTCTACTGCATCGAGACGCTCGCTCGCGTCGACGTGCTGTGCCTGGACAAGACGGGTACCATCACGTCGGGCCGCATGGAGGTCGAGGGCACGTATCCGCTGCCGGTTGAGGGCGTGAGCCTAGGCGCCGGCTCGGACGAGGCGGCCGTTCCCGTCGATACCACGGTGCTCGATTTTGCGCTGGCTAACGTCGCGCGTGCGACTTCGGCCGATGCCAACGAGACCTGCCAGGCGCTGCTCAACTATTACGCCGATCGCCCGGTCGAGGTGTCTGAGCCGCTGTCGGTCATTCCATTCTCGTCGTCTAAAAAATGGAGTGGCGCTTCGTTTGCGCAGGGCTCCTATGTGATGGGTGCGGCGCAGTTTGTGCTCTCTGATCGTGTTTTTGCCCAGGTCGAGAACCGTGTTGCCGAGCTTGCCGATACCTGCCGCGTGCTCGTGGTGGCGCGCGTGGACGGCTTTACACCCGATGGCGATATGGTGGGCGAGGCCGAGCCCGTGGGCTTTGTGACCATCCGCGACGAGATTCGTACCTCGGCGGCCGAGACTATTGGCTACTTTAACGAGCAGGGTGTGACCCTCAACGTGATCAGTGGCGACGACCCGCGTACGGTGTCGTCGATCGCGCGCGTGGTGGGCGTGCCGGGGGCGGACGCTTATGTGGACGCCACGACGCTCGATACGCCGGCCAAGCTCGATGCCGCAGTGGACCGCTACCATGTCTTTGGTCGTGTGACCCCGCAGCAGAAGCGCGAGCTCGTGCAGGCGCTCAAGCGCCGCGAGCACACCGTGGCCATGACGGGTGACGGCGTCAACGACGTGCTGGCGCTCAAGGAGGCCGACTGCTCCGTAGCCATGGCGGCCGGCTCCGATGCCGCGCGTAACGTAGCCGAAATCGTACTCGTCGACAACGACTTTGCCTCGATGCCCGCCGTGGTGGCCGAGGGCCGTCGCTCCATCAACAACCTGCAGCGTTCGGCCTCGCTGTTCCTGACCAAGACGCTGTTCTCGATGGGCCTGGCGGCGCTGTGCATCGCGCTGCCGCCGTACCCCTTCGAGCCCATCCAGATGACGCTCATTAACTTCTTCTGCATCGGCGCGCCGGGCTTTGTGTTGGGCCTGGAGCCCAACAATGCTCGCGTGAAGGGTGCGTTTTTGACCAACGTACTCAAGCGTGCACTGCCGGCGTCGATTGCGGTCATTTTGGCTGCGGCGCTCGATATCTTTGTGGCGCGCGTGTTTGGCTTTAGCCAGCTCACGCTGTCTACGATGTGCTTGCTTACGTCGTGCGCGGCGAGCGTCAGCCTGATTTGGCGCATCTCGCAGCCTCTCACGCCCTTACGTGTGGTGCTCTTTGTGTTTGTCGTCGCCGGCATCTTGGTGGGCGTTATCGGATTCCCGGAGCTGCTGTCTATTGCCAACCTGTCGATGGGCCAGATGGTTATCTTGGCTGTCATCGTGGTCTTTACCTGCTCGGTGTTCTTTAAGCTCGCCACGATGATGGATTCGCTCAGGCCGCGTCGTCGTCATGCCGCAACTGGTTTTGGCCGTGGTGTGCGCGTCCACCTGGGTCGCGGTGGCGGCAAGGTGAGCTCGACGGGTTCGACGGCCGAGCGTTTTGCCAAGCGCGTCGCCGCCGACATGGCGCAGCGCCGCGAAGATCGCACCGCTCGCGAGGCCGAGGCCCGTGCACTCGAGGGCGTGGCCCAGGCCCAGCCCAAGAAAAAGAAGAATACCGGAGCCAGGCGCTCTCGCGTGACCAAGTCCGCCCAAGGCATCAAAGTCTCGATGCCAAGCAAAAAGAAGAAGTAGCTAGCGCCCTGCCGATGTTGAATTGGTGCCTTGTTCCTGTGGGGCCGTGGCGATGTTATGCTCTAACCTCGATTGTTTGAATTGCTTCGAAAAGAGGATGCCGTGATCTGCCCGCATTGCCTTAAGACTATCGAGGACGGCGCCTCGTTCTGCCCCTACTGCAACGCCTATGTGGGTCCGGGCGATGGCCCCGAGCACACCGAGTTCGTGTTCTGTGAGGGCTGCGGTGCCCGTCTTTCTCCGCATGATCGTACGTGCCCCAAATGTGGACGCCCCGCTCCGGGTATCCTCTCCGAGGACGCGGCCGCATCCGACCTGGCAGCGGGCCGCACGGCGGGCTTTCCGCGCCTAACACAAGAGCAGATCGATACCGAGGTGCCGCATGCGCCGGCCTCTGCCGCTGCGGTGCTTTCGGACGCCGCTGACCCCAATGAGACCTGCGTGCTGCCGGCTTTCGATAAGGATTTCGGTATTCCCAAGGTCGATATTCCCACGCCGGTTTCCCTGCATGACGATGCTCAAAAACCCAAGCGCAAGGTGCATCCCGACGAGGACGCCTATCACAAGCACAAGCGTCATATCCCCAAGCCGCTCATTATCATCGCGGTCCTTGCCGTCGTTTGTGGCGGTGCCTATTGGTTCGTGACGGCCGATCCCATGGGTGTCATGCCTGGCTTCTATGACCAGTTTGGTCAGGCCGCGCAGACGACCTTCCCCACGCGTCAAAAGGGCGAGGCGACTGAGGACGATACCAAGCAGGACGATTCTGCCGAGGTGGTCCAGGAAGAAACCGTGCTGACCGATGATCAGCTCTATACCAGGCTCGACGGTCTGTATCAGACCATCGTGTCCTACGGTGACGAGGACCAGATCGGCGAGGTCATCGATTCCTTTAACAACGGCTATCTCCGATCGCCGCTGTCCACCCGTCAGGAGCTGTCGCAGAGTGCCTACGCCCTGCGCGACCAGATCAAAAAGACGCAAGATGAGCTCAACAACCTTAAGTATCAGGACGATACGGTCTATGCGGATGACATCGCCCACTTAAAGCAGCTTGCCGAGTGGATGTTCGAGCGTGTCGACGTGATCTGTCAGAGCTGGGACATCTCGCTGGCCATTCCCGATGGCGAGTCGATGAGTTCCCACCAAAGCGAGATCCTGGCGCCCATCGCGCAGGGCGGCAACAGCGCGCTGAACCAGTACGACGCCAACGTGGGCTCCTGGAAGCCGCAGCAGCGTTCCTAAAATTAGTTCGCCATAGTCGGCATAACCTACGTGCGCAATTGATGTAAGCGCATGCTTATTGCTACAATTCGTACAAATATGCTTTAAACGCACGAGGAAGGAACCACATGTTTGGTTTTAAGAAAGAGCTCTACACGCCCGAGTATCAGCTTGCC
>CABQXG010000078.1 GCA_902468045.1 uncultured Collinsella sp. | reverse complement strand
GCAGTGACCCGGGGCAACTTCCTTAAACTCAGGAAGCTTTTCGGAGCAGATGCCCTGCGCGATCGGGCAGCGCGTGTGGAAACGGCAGCCGGTCGGCGGATCCAGCGGCGACGGCGGATCGCCGGCGAGGATGATGCGCTTGCGGGTCTTCTGGATATCCGGATCGGGCACCGGCACGGCAGACAGCAGCGACTGCGTGTACGGGTGGTGCGGCTCACTGTAGAGCGTCTTCCAGTCCGAAACCTCGACCATCTTGCCCAGGTACATAACGGCAACGCGATCGGAGATGTGCTGCACGACGGACAGGTCGTGGGCGATAAACAGATATGCGGTACCGAACTTGTCCTGGAGCTCCTTAAGAAGGTTCAGAACCTGGGCCTGAATGGATACGTCAAGTGCAGAGACAGGCTCGTCGCAGATAATCAGCTTGGGCTTCAGAGCGAACGCGCGGGCGATGCCGACACGCTGGCGCTGGCCGCCCGAGAACTCGTGCGGATAACGGTTGATGTGCTCGGGATTCAGACCGACGACGTCCAGCAGCTCGCGGACGCGCTCGATACGCTCCTCCTTGGTACCCACGCCATGAATGGTCATGGGCTCGGAGACGATCTCGCCGATGGTCATACGGGGATTGAGCGAAGCATAGGGATCCTGGAAGATGAACTGCATCTCGCGACGCATGTCTTTGATCTCATGCTTGCTCATCTCGGCAACGTCTTTACCCTGGAAGAACACCTTACCGGCGGTCGGCTTGGTCAGGCGCATGATGGTGCGACCCGTCGCGGACTTACCGCAACCAGACTCACCAACCAGACCAAAGGTCTCGCCCGGATAAATCTCGAACGAAATGTCATTTACTGCAGAGACAACACGCTTGGAGAAGCGCTTGGCGAACATGCCGGACTCAGCGGGGAACTCCTTAGAGAGGTGCTCGACCTTCAGCAGCGGAGTACGCTCGTTGGTATCTGCCATTACGCCTCGCCTCCCTTCTTGGAATCCTTGCGCGTACGGGACGTCTCAGGAGCGTTCTTGAGGAACTCGGGGTCACCGGAGTAGTGGCACGCAGAGTAATGACCAGACTCGGTGACAACGCGCTCGGGGCGCTGCTTGCGGCACTTGTCCGTCGCATAGGGACAACGAGGAGAGAAGACGCAGCCCTCAGGCAGGTTCATGAGCGAAGGCGGGTTGCCGTGAATCGGCGTAAGCGGCTTCTTCTCTTCGATGGCCTGCTCCGGGATGGAGCGGATAAGGCCCCAGGTGTAGGGGTGGCGACTCTCGTAGAAGATTTCCTCAGCAGTACCGAACTCGACGGGACGGCCGGCGTACATAACCATGATCTTATCAGCCATATCGGCAACGACGCCCAGGTCATGGGTAATCATGATGATGGCGTTGCCGTTCTTCTCCTGCATTTCCTGCATGAGCTCGATAATCTGAGCCTGAATGGTAACGTCCAGAGCCGTCGTGGGCTCGTCGGCAATCAGGATATCGGGATCGCAGGCAAGAGCCATAGCGATCATGACACGCTGACGCATACCGCCGGAGAACTGGTGCGGATACTCATTGACGCGCTTCTCGGGCTCGGGGATACCCACGAGGTCCAAAAGCTCGGTAGCGCGCTTGAGCGCCTCCTGCTTGGAGTAGCCACGGTGCAGACGAAGGCCCTCGCCCACCTGCTTGCCGATCTTATAGACCGGGTTCAAGGAGGTCATAGGATCCTGGAAGATCATCGCGATGTCGTTGCCGCGAATGTGCTGCATCTCCTCCTCGGTCATCTCGAGGATAGAACGACCGCGATAGCGAACGTCGCCGCCCTCGATCTTTCCCGGAGGCATCGAGATAAGACCCATGATGGTCATGGCGGTCACGGACTTACCGGAGCCGGACTCACCGACGACGCCCAGGGTCTCGCCGCGATCGAGCGTGTAGGAGACACCGTCGACAGCGCGAACAACGCCGTCCTCGGTGTGGAAATACATCTTAAGGTCATCGACCTCGAGCAGATGCTGGCCCTCGGGAACAGGCTGGTCCTTCAGGTCCACATAGTTCTTGTTCTTCTTCATCCTTATGCGTCCTTCATCTTGACGTCGAGGGCGTCGCGTAGACCGTCACCCAGCAGGGTGAAGGCGAGCACCGTCGAGAGAATTGCCAGACCGGGCATGATCATCATCCAGGGAGCAGTCAGAAGATACTGCTGACCGTCCTGAATCATGGAGCCCCACGAAGGCGTAGGCGGAATAACGCCCATGCCGAGGAAGGACAGAGCGGACTCGGTCAGAATGGCGCCACCAATGTTCATGGTCGCGTAGACCACGATGGAGGCGACGGAGTTCGGGAAGATGTGACGTACAACGATACGAGCATCAGATGCACCCATCGCGCGCGCAGCATCAACATAGTCGTTTTCCTTGACGGTCAAGATCGCAGAGCGGAAGACGCGCGCAATCGAAGGCCAGCCGAGAATACCGATGGCGATAAAGACGTTCTGAAGACCACGGCCGATAACGGCGATCATGGCGACAACGAACAGCACGTACGGGAACGCCAGGAAGATGTCCGCACAGCGCATGATGATCGTATCCCAGATGCCGCCGTAGAAACCGGCCAGAGCACCCATGACCAGACCAATCAGCGTGGAGATCGCGGTGGCCATAATTCCGACGGACAGCGAAACGCGCGCACCGTAGATAACGCGGACAAGAATGTCACGACCAAGGGCGTCGGTGCCAAACGGATGCTCTGCACACGGAGCCAGCAGCGACGTCTCGGCCATAGTGGTCGAGTCGGAAGCCGTCGGAGAACCGAGCCAGGGCTTAGCCCACAGATCTGCGGTCAGGGCAACCACAACGACGATGATGATCCAGCAGACACCGATAACGGCGAGCTTGTTCTTACGAAGACGCTTAAAAGCGTCGCCCCACAGCGTGCGGGACTTGGCGGGAGCAGATGCGACCTTGGTGGCGGTAGCCTGCTCCTGAGACTGAGAATCAGTTTCCTGCATGAGACGTACCTCCCTTAGGCCTTATCCGACGGACCGCCAAGGCGGATGCGCGGGTCGAGGAATGCATAGCTAATGTCGACGAGCAGGTTGATCACCATGACGACGACAACGATGAGCGTAACGCCGCCCATAACGATGGGCCAGTCACGCATGCTAATGGCGCGATAGACCTCATAGCCGATACCGGGCCAGTTAAAGACCGTCTCGGTCAGGATGGCGCCCGAAAGCATGCCACCAAAGTCGACACCAATATAGGTAACGACGGGGATGAGTGCATTCTTAAGCGCATGCTTGATGATGATCGCACGATTGGAGAGACCCTTGGCCTTTGCCGTACGGATGTAATCCTGGTTCATGACGTCAAGCAGCTGCGAGCGCATAATGCGGGCAGCGTAAGCGGTCGAAACCGAAGCCAGCGTAATGGTCGGAAGCACATAGTGCATCCAATCCTGATACTGAGAGCTGGAACCACCGGCACCCGAGATCGGCATGGAGAATGCACCGCCCGTGGCGTCCTTGAGGATGACGCCAAAGAACAGCTGCAACAACATACCGAGCCAGAAGGCCGGGACCGCAACGAGGATCGACGTGGTGAGCGTTACCAAAATATCCCAGAAGGAATAACGCTTTACCGCCGAAATGATACCCGCACCGATACCCATGATCGCCTCGAGTACGATGGCGCACGCGGCAAGTTTGACCGTATACGGATACTTCTGGGCGAAGATTTCCGTAACCGGCAGCTTGCGCTGATACGAATTGCCCAGATCGCCATGAAGCAGGCCGTTCATGTAATACAAGTAACGGTCCACGAGCGACGTTTGAACGGGGTCGCCGTTCTCGTCAAGGATCGCGTTGCCGTCCTCGTCCGTCTGGACCAGGTGATAGCGAACACGAAGCTGAAGCTCCACCTCGGGGGACAGAGCCTTGTCTCCACCGATCAGCTTAATCGGATCTCCCGGCACGATATTCTGGAGGGCGAACAGAATCAGCGTAACGCCCAAAAACACCGGGATGAACTGAAGCACACGTTTAACGATGTACTTACCCATACCACTCCCCTATCTAGGGATTAACCTAAATGGGATGCCGATCGCCAGACCGGCATCCCAAAATTACCATCAGCCAGTTTACCCCAGGTTAGGGAGAACTGTATGTTTCCCATGAGGTCTACGTAAATACTTGACCCTCACGGAAGCTGCAAACTCTTAAGCGAGCTCAGCGGTACCCAGATCGGCGTGCTTCTGCGGATCGACATAGAGGTGCTTGATGCGATCGGAGCCGGCGATGGTGTGCGTGTAGAACATCACCGGGATGACCGGGCAGTCGGCAGCGACCATTGCGTCGGCCTCCTGCATCTTAGCGACGCGCTCCTTGTCGTCAACCGTAGTGCGAGCCTCGTCGACCTTGGCGTCGAACTCGGGGTTGTTGTAACCAGAGCGGTTGTCGCCACCGAGGGAGTCGGAGTGGAACAGCGGATACAGGAAGTTGTCCATGATCGGGTAGTCGGCAATCCAGCCCAGACGACCGAACTGATAGTTAAAGTTCTGATACTGCTCGAGCAGGGCAGACCACTCGGGGGTATCGGAGACAGCGGTAACGCCAACCTTGGCGAGGTCGCCGATGATGGACTCCATGATCTCCTTGTGGCCACCGTCCTGGTTGTAGGAAAGGGTCACACTAATGCCACGGTCACCGTTGGCACCGGCAGGAGCAACCTTGTCGAGGTACTCGTTAGCCTTGTCGACGTCGTAGGCGCAGAACTCCCATGCGCCCTCCTTGTAGCCATCGATGCCCGGAGGAACAATGCCGTCGGCGGGGGTACGGGTACCCTTGAAGATGGTCTTGCAGATGGCCTCACGGTTAATGGCCAGGGAGATACCCCTACGCAGGTCAGCGTTGTTGAACGGCTCGGCCGTGTTGTTGCAGGTCAGGTAGTAGGTGGAAGGCTCGGCGCCGAGCAGCATGCGCTCGCCGTCACCCATGGTGTAGCCGTCCTTGGACACGCCGCGATCCTTCTTGGCGGCATCGATCTGAGCGACGGGAACGTCGCAGACATCGAGGTTACCGGCCTGGAACTCCTTGTAAGCGGTCTCCATGTCCTTGATGACCTGGAAGTGGATGCCATCGATCTTGGCCTTGTCGCCATAGTAATCGTCGAACTTCTTGACGTTGATCTCCTGGCCATCCTCCCACTTGCCGTCCATCATGAACGGGCCGTTACCGACCGGGGCAAGGTAGAAGCTCTTGACATCGGACTCGGCGCACTCGGGAACCGGGGCCAGAGCCGGGTGAGAGGCGACGAAGGGGAAGTCGGCGTAAGCGGAAGACAGCTTGACGACGAGGGTCTCATCGTCAGGGCACGTAACACCGCTGAGCTCGGTGGCGTTACCGGCAAGCAGATCGTCATAGCCCTCGACCATGGAAAGGTGATAGGAGACCTCGGAAGGGCCATACTCGGTAGCGATGGCCGACTTGGTGTTGACCAGACGCTCCCAACCGAGCTTGAAGGACTTAGAGGTAACGTCGTCACCGTTGTGGAACTTGGCCTTCTTGATCTTGAAGGTAAACTCGGTGGCGTCGTCGTTGGACTCAAAGGACTCGCAAGCCAGCGGAACGATCTCGCCCTTCTCGGCGTCGTAAGAGGTCAGAGCGTCAAAGAGCTGATACTCGACCTGAGTACCCTGGTCCTCCTGGACGTTGTAGGGGTCGATGCAGACCGGGTTGTTGATGTAGAAGTTCAGCGTCGAACCGGACTCAGAACCGGAAGCGTCGCCGCCCTTCTTGCCACATGCGGCAAGAAAAGCCATGGAGCTCGCAGCAAGGGTGCCGCCAACAAAGGCGCGACGACCCATAACGGGCTGGTGGAACATAGAATCAGCCATGCCATCCTCCTTATGAGATAGGACAAAGAAATGTTCAGTCGGACACATGTCGAGACAATCCGATCCGAACCATCAAAACGCTGCCCGCTGCTATGGCTGGTTATGCACAACAGGCCAACGTTTTGCAATACAGTAGCGCATTTTATGCACGATTTGGGGCTAATTCCGGTTAACGGTCAAGAATTTCTTTAGTTGGGCGCAGTATGTGGTGATATTTTTGACTCTGTTACGAATATGTAAACAAAAAAGGGTCCCGCACTTGCGGAACCCTTTACAAGTACTTATGCGGCTCGTGATTAGTAGCCCACGATGCCCTGCGGGAAGAAGAACATGCACAGCACGACGCACACGGCAAACACGACAGCCATAATTACCGTCAGGCGGTCGAGGTTCTGCTCCATAACACCTGTGGCAGAGCTGGAGTTATACAGCGAGCTAGCGATCATATCCGAAACGCCGGTACCCTTACCGGAATGCATCAGGACGAGAATCGTCAGCGCCACGGCAGAAACAGCCCAAACGAAAAACAGAAGAATCTGGAACGGACCCATAGATAAGCTCCTTAATAGAACAATTCAAACTCCAGTACTGTGCCACAATCACCCGCTCTCCCCT
>CABQXG010000077.1 GCA_902468045.1 uncultured Collinsella sp. | reverse complement strand
CTTCCTTATGTCGCTCTCGATCGTGCTCGTGGCATTTCCGTTGGCCATTCCCTTTGGCTTTGCGCTGTCGCTCATGCGCATTTCCAAGTCGCGCATCCTTCGTTGTCTTGCCGGCATCTATGTGAATATCATCCGCGGTACGCCGGCGTTCCTGCAGATTTACATTGCATTCTTTGGCCTGCCGCTTGCCGGCGTCAAGGTGGACGACTACGTCTTGGGCGTTATCGTCATGGCCATGAACTCGTCCGCCTACCTGTGTGAGATCTTCCGCGCCGGTATTCAGTCGATCCCCAAGGGCCAGAACGAGGCCGCTCGCTCGCTGGGCATGAATGCCTTCCAGACACTGCTCTACGTTATGATTCCGCAGACGTTCCGCAATGTTTTGCCTACGTTGACCAGTGAGTTCATCCTGCTCTACAAGGACACGTCGCTGCTCGCGGCCGTGGGCGTGGTCGAGATTGTCATGAACGCCCGCACCATCGTGGCCACGACGGGCTCCATCACGCCGTATGTGGTTGCCGCCCTGTTCTACCTGGTCATCACCCTGCCGCTTGCCCGCTTGGTGAGCGGTCTTGAGGCGAGGCTTTTGGGCACGGCCGAAACCAAAAAGAAGCGTCCCACCAAGAGCGCCGGACAGGTTGTCGCGACGCCCGCCGATCATATCGCCGGTCTGTAAGGAGGTTCTATTATGAGCGAAATCAATAACTCGAACGAGGTCGTCGTTAGCATCAAGAATCTCCAGAAGGCCTTTGGCGATAACGTGGTCCTGCGCGATATCGATCTGGATGTGCGCAAGGGCGAGGTCGTCGTAGTCCTGGGTCCTTCGGGCTCGGGCAAGTCGACGATGCTTCGCTGCATCAATCGTCTGGAGCATCCCACGAGCGGCTCGATCATCGTTGAGGGCGTGGACGTGTGCGCCAAGGGCGTCGACCTTAACAAGGTACGTACGCATCTGGGTATGGTGTTCCAGCAGTTCAATTTGTTCCCGCACCTGTCAGTCAAAAAGAACGTCATGCTCGCGCAGCAAAAGGTGCTCAAGCGCAGCAAGGAAGAGGCCGAGAAGATTGCCATCGAGGAGCTGACCAAGGTCGGCTTGGCCGAGCGCATCGATTTTATGCCGAGTCAGCTTTCGGGCGGCCAGCAGCAGCGCGTTGCCATCGCCCGCGCCCTGTCGATGAACCCGCACGTGATGCTCTTTGACGAGGCCACGTCGGCGCTTGACCCCGAGCTTGTCCGCGACGTTCTGGGTGTCATGCGCGACCTGGCACGCGACGGCATGACCATGATCGTCGTGACGCACGAGATGGGCTTTGCCCGCGACGTCGCCGACCGCGTTGTCTTTATGGACGGCGGCGTTATCGTGGAGGAGGGCACGCCGAGCGAGGTCTTCGACCATCCCAAGAGCGAACGCACCAAGGCGTTTTTGGGCAATATCTCGTAGCCGCTTTATATGACTGACATAGCAGAAAACGGGAGCCGGATGTGATCCGGCTCCCGTTTTTGTTAGGACGCGAATGTGTTTTGGTGCAGAGCGCGTTGCGGGCGGAGCTCATTGCCGCTAGGCGAGCTCGGCTCCAAGGGCGCGGCAGGCCGCCTCGCCCTCATCGTCGGGCGCATCGTAGCAAATGACGGAATCGACGACGTTGACGCCCGCCTCGTCGGCATCGGCCTTCCAGTTGTCCATCCACTCGCCCTCGGCCCACGAGTAGGAGCCAAAGAGGACGACCTTCTTATCGCCGAGGGTCTCCTTGACCTCGTCCCACATAGGCTGGAACTCGTCATACTCAAGCTCCTCGGAACCCATGGCGGGGCAGCCGAAGGCGAAGGCATCATAGTCGGTGGCCTTGTCGGCAGAGAAGTCGGCGCAGGAGATGACCTCAGCCTCGGCGCCGGCTGACGTCGCGCCCTCGGCGACGAGGTTTGCCATGGCCTCGGTGTTGCCCGTGCCGCTCCAGTAGACGACTGCGATATTGCTCATATGTTTTCCTTTCGGTTGTGCGGCGTGCGGCCGCGTTTTGTATGCTCTATCGGGTTGCCTGGGCAAGTTGCGCCAGGCTGCAGCCCTGCTGATAGACAAAGGTGAAGTATTGGGTGCAGGCACGGTAGGCATCAAACGTCGCAAGCGCCTGCTCGACATTTGCGTAGACCTTCCAGGCCCCAAAGACCTTGTAGTTCTCGCCGCGCTGGACGATAAACTCGTGCACGTCGTCGTAGGGATATCCCAGGAAATAGCCAATTTCGTGTGGAAACTCGCAGGTGCAGTCTTTGCTGCAGCTAGCTTGCTGGGGTAGTGCGCATCGAGTCTGGCTGCAGGCGCATTCCGCGGCGTTATTGCTCGCGAGCGTGATGCGCGATGCCAGGTGCACAAGGCATGTCGAAAGGTCTCTCGTGTCGTAGCCTTCCGAGGCGAGGGCCGTTTGGGCGCGAGGGTCTGCGAAATAGGTGGTGAGGCTTTTGGCTCGGTACACGTATACGAGCGCTCCGCAGGGCCGCCAGACCAAAACGCTCAGGTGGATGCCGAGCGGGTCAAGCTCGCGATTGCACTGGGCGATAACGTTGAGCAGGCGTGCTCGGCGTTCTGCGATGGTTTCGGTTGCGGTCGAGCCGTCCCCGTGGGCGTAGGTGCCTGGATAGGTAAAGAGCGATGCCGGCTTGATGCCCGCGAGCGTGGGGGAGCAGTTGCGCACGACCGCTGCCTGAAACGTTGGAATGTCTATGGTTCGAGTCACGGCGCTCCTTCTGGTCCTCACTGTTAGCCTAGGAAAACTTATACACGAAAGTAAGCCTTGGTCAACTAAAAAGTTTGAACAGGGAAACTAATTGACCGAACGGACATGTTTTTGGGTTAAGATGGGGACACCCCATGGGGGTATCTAGATAGGGCTACTTGAAAGGGGAACGCATGAGTGACTTGCTCAACCCTGCGAATCTCATTGTGCTTGCCGTGATTGTCGTTGGGATGTTCTTTGGCCTGCGGCGCATTGTCGCTTCGACACACGGGAAGAGTTGTTGCAGCGATGGCGCGAGCGGCAAGAAGGCCAAAAAGGTTGTTGTGACGGATACCGATCCGTCCCACTACCCCTATAGCGATGAGTTGCTCATCGGCGGCATGAGCTGCGACGGCTGCGCCCGGAATGTGACCAATGCCCTCAATGCGCTTGATGGCGTGTGGGCTACGGTGACGTATGCGGACCACACGGCACGCGTGCGCTCGAAGCGCCCGGTTGATCGCGACACACTCGAGATGGCAGTGAGGGGCGCGGGCTATTTCGTTATGAAAATGTAGGCGTTGCCCTCTCCGGTGGGTACCGGCCTCCTGCCCACTGTGACTATCGGCATCCAAAAATTTGCGCAAAAAATAATCTTTAGATGCGGCAAAAGTGGAGTTTGGTGACGGTTTGCGCGGAATTCGCTACCAATCGAGCATCCATTAACCCGTCCAAAAAAATATAAGTGTATATTTATACCCTGATTATTGCTGTGCTCAGATTGCAATTAACCGTGGACAGAAATGAAGAATGCTAAAACTGGGCTTTAGGACAGGGGAGGCTATGGCCTTATGAGACGAGTGGGAACACTTGGCTTGGTGGCAGCGCTTGCCGCTATCTTGGTATCGCCGCTGCCGGCGCACGCCGAAGACGCTTCGAGTGCCGTTACCTACAATGCGGGAAATGGGTATTCCTTTGAGAAGCTCTCGCATCCTACGGTAGGAACGTCGCAGCCGGATGGCATCGTCGACTACCAGGGTGACGGTGTCGTTGCCGTTCCGGGCGCCGACGGTAATACTGCCAACAACGAAGGCGATCGCGGCCAGAGCTACACGTGGGCGGCTGCGAGCTATGGTGACTGGCTTTATGTGGGCACCTGCTATGCGGCGATGGGCAACACGCTTGCGCTCATGAACGGCACGCTGGGCGATTCCTTTGATGCCGAGACCATGCGTCTGACGCTGGAGGCCATGTTTAACGGCACGTTCTTCTACGGACAGCAGAAGGAGGACGGCACGGCCGACAAGGACAGCGGCGGCATCTTGGTCAAGATCAATACCAAGACCGGTGAGACCAAGCTGCTGCTCTCTGAATCGCTCAATGGCGTCGCTCCTTTGTTCCGCAATGCCGTGAGCTATAAGGGCAAACTCTATTTCTGCGGCAGCGTTAGGACCAATGGCGGCAAAAGCGGTCTGCCTGCTGTATATGAGATCGATCCTAAGACGGATGAGTACAAGGTCGTCTATCAGGGTCTTTCGAGCATGCAGGATTACGGCGCTGCCTACAAGCAGGGCATCTCAACCGGTATCCGCGGTATGTGCGTCCATGATGGCCAGCTCGTCATCAGCAACGTGGGTAAAGACGCGGCCGGTAAGTTTGTGTCGACAATCCTGACGTCGTCTGACCCCTCGAAGGGCCAGGAGAGCTTCACCGAGATTGCCAACTCGGATACGCTGTTTAACTATCCGGCGATTCGCTATCAGGACAGCATCTACGGCGGCGCCATTTGGGATATGGTCTCGTACAATGGCCATCTCTATGCGACCATCTGCACCGGTACGCCCGAGAATGCCCCCGATGATAATTCCATGCAGTCGTTTGCCATGGTCCGTGGCGACAAGAACGCCGACGGCAGCTATTCGTGGACTCCGATTGTCGGTGACCAGGAGGCGGACGGTGCAAAGTATTGCTTTGGCATCGATCCTGCCCGCACCCGTTCTGGTGCTGCCAACCTCATCGTCTACAACGACTACCTCTATATCGGTGAATATAACGACGAGGAGATCGCCCTCGAGCGCATTCTCTTTAATAAGTCCAATTCTGACGAGAGCGGCAAGAGCAGCATGGGCGGCGTTGACTGCTCGTTTGTGAATGCCAATCTTGAGCAGTCGGTCAACATCTATCGCATGGACAAGGACGAGAACATGGAGCTCGTCGTTGGCGATCGCACCGACATGTTCCCCGAGGGCGGTATTTCCGGCCTGACTTCGGGCTTTGGCCGAAACGAAAACCAGTACATTTGGCGCATGCAGAAGTTCGACGGCAAACTGTATATCGGTACCTTCGATACCGCGAGCCTGCTTGAGCCGATCGGCCAGTTCTCTAATGGCGACATTATCGATATGACGCCCGAGGAGTGGGCCTCTCAGGTTCAGCGCCTTAGGGACCTGCTCAATCACCTGCTCGACAAGAAATCGCCTGACGACCCCATCGTTCCCGTGAACACGCTTGCGGACGATGATTCAAACGAGGCCGCCGAGGTCGATGACGAGAAGGCTGGGGCCGTCGAGGCCGATGACGAGAAGGCTGAGGCCGTCGAGTTCGACGACGAGAAGACCGAGGTTGCTAAGGGCTTTGGCGACCTGGGCGATGCGCTGGAGGATGCCACGGGCGATCTTTGCGATCAGGCCGCGACGATGTCCGCGGACGTTGAGGACGACGCCGCTTATGTCCAGAAGATCGATAGCGAGATTGCGTACTTCAAGTCCTTTGCCGATCAGTATCAGGACATGCTCGATAGCTATGAGAGCCTGAAGCAGCAGTACGAGGATGCCTATGGCGCCGAGCTGCCGGGCGATATTCAGGATGCATTCGATAAGCTGCTGAGCGAGGAGAACCTCAAGAAGCTGCAGAGCGTGCTTACGTGCATGTGTTACCTTCGCGATGCCGAGCGTGGCTTTGATATGTATGTGACCGAGGACGGCGTGAACTTTACGACGCTGACGACCAATGGCTTTAACGATCCGTATAACCATGGTCTGCGCACCTTTGCGGTGACCAACCAGGGTCTGTGCCTCGGTACCGCCAACCCGTTCTATGGCTGCCAGGTTTGGATCCAGCGCAAGGAGAATTCTGAGAATCCGGTCGATCCCGGTACTCCGGATCCGACGGAGCCCACGGATCCTTCGCAGCCGGGTGGTGGCGATCAGCCTGGTGGTAGCCAGACGGGCGGTAACGACCAGTCGAGCAGCACCACGACCACTGTCACGACGACCGCTAAGAAGACTCCGAAGGACGGCTCGCTGCCTCACGCTGGTGACTCGACCCTCACGCTGGTCTTGGGATTGCTGGTTGCAGCTGCCGCAGTGCTTGGCATTGCTCTCGTCTTGCGCAAGCGTTCTCGTCGCTAGACTCGACCACGCAGCTCGATGCCTTGGATATCGTCGAAGTTGATGGCGATATCCCTGAGTTTGAGCAGCTTGAACGCGGGTAGCACTTCGTCGAGAATGCCCGTGCGGCTACGATAGCCGTACGTATCGTAATAAGTGACGCGCACCAGGTCGCCGCGTTTGAGGCCCTCGAGCTTTTTCGAAAGCTCGAGGGCTTTTTCTTCTGTGAGTTCGCATTTGGGCTCAACAGTGATCTCTTGTTTGCGCACAAGCTCGTAGTATCCCGTGAGGGCGGCAAAGGGCATAAACTGCGCGGCACGGCCGGCGCGGATGGCGCCGTTGGCGGTGAGCTCTTCGAGCAGCCAGGTGCGGGCTTCGCGAGCGTTGGTCAGGGTCTCCAGGGTGGTG
>CABQXG010000076.1 GCA_902468045.1 uncultured Collinsella sp. | reverse complement strand
ATCACCCTCGACGAACTGGCCGGCGAACTCAACGCCCGCCGCCACTAGTCATTGGGGACGTTCTTAAACGACTAGTCGTTTGGGACAGTCTTTGTTGGTGTAACGGGGTCATGGAAGTTGCGGTGAAATAGGGACTGTTTAAGCGCTTCATCAGGCAAAACAATCCCTATTCCACCGCAACTTATGAAGGGATGGCTAGTCGAGGGGTGTGGGTTCCCATTCGCCGGTGGGGTGGGGGATGTCGAAGGTTCGATAACCGCAGTCGTAGGCGTGGGCCTGGGCCTCGCGGATGCTCCGGCAGATATCGCAGGCGCGGTGCGCGTCCGAGCCAAAGGTGATGGGTACCTCGGCGTGGGCAAAGCAACGCAACAGCCCCGTCGAGGGGTAATAGTCGTCGAGGCCCTTGCGCGGCGCGGCGGTCGAAACTTCAACGCGGCGGCCTGTATCGTGTGCGCACTCTGCCATCTGCTCCCAAAACGGTGCCGTATCAAAATCGGGCGCAAAGCCTTCCTTCGAAAAGCGCATGAACAGGTCGGGGTGAGCCATCACATCAAAGTTAAGCGGGCTTTCGCAAGCGCGGCACCAGTCGTCGACGTAGCGCTCCCACACGCCGCGTACCCCCAGGTTTTCCCAAACGTGCAGGTCGGTGTCATCGTCGATCCAACCGCAAAGGGAATCGGGTGTATCGGGGCGAGCGACGTTTTCCGTTCCCACCGTACCCGCGGCACCGGCCATGATATCGCCTGGGTTGCCAATCCAATGCACGCTGCCCAGGCGTACCACGGCGCTCTGGGACCAGCGCTCAACCAAAGGCTCGCAGCCCTCGTACCAATCGCATTCAAAGCCATAGATAAGCTCGAGCTCCGGCGCAATCTGCGCGGCGAGTTTGCGGGCGTCCTCAAAGGCCAGACGATGTGCCGTCAGGTCACCCTCGACAACCTGTACTTCGCAGTTGGCGTCCATGCTGACGGGCAGGGTGAGGTGATCGGTCGAGACCATGACGCGGCAACCGGCCGCAGCAGCGGCGCGAACGTTGTCCTCAAACGAGGCATGTCCGTCCGAAAACGAGGTGTGGGTGTGGCAATCGATCAGCGGGCATGCGGGCATGGCGACTCCTTTGCATTTGGCGAATCCGCTCCATTGTAATGGCGCAGCTCTCAACACGCCGGACACGCCGGGGGTCGAAATCGATTGGAAAGGCTGCGCGACGCGCGGTGCGGCCTCGCTTGCGCTCTCAAAACATGTACATCAGCCTCCAAAAGCTGTAGAAAATGACATGTTTGGAGGCTGATGTACATGTTTGGATAGGGGCGAGGGCGGCGGCGGACGAAAGTCACGCCTGTGCCACGTCCGATGTGCTAGCGTTTGGATGAACAAAACGAGCCCGTGCGGAAAGGAGTCGGACCGTATGCCATGCGATAGCACATCCCCGCTGTCCCGCGAGACCGATGCACCCGAAACCATCGTCAAGTTGGAATGCGATATCGACGACGCATCGCCCGAGGTGCTCGCCTACGCTGCCGACCGCCTGCGCGAGGCGGGTGCGCGCGAGGTGCACTGGCTGCCCCTCTACTGCAAAAAAGGCCGCCCCGGTTGGCAGCTGCAGGTGATCTGCTCGCACGAGGATATCGAACGCCTGCAGACGATTATCTTTTTGGAAACCACGACCAACGGCATTCGTCGCCGGGTCATGGAGCGCGTTTGCCTGCCACGCCGCTTTGAGCGCGTAACGACGCCATGGGGCGAGGTATCCGTCAAGGTGGCCACCCTACCCGACGGCAGTGAGCGCGCGGCGCCCGAGTACGAGGACTGCGCCCGCCTTGCCCGCGAGCACAATGTGCCGCTCCAACGCGTGATGCAGGCGGCCCAGAGCGCGGCACTGCGATTTGAGTAACGCGGCCGGCGGCACGCCACGCCCAGCTCCATCAACCCCACCCGAAAGGACCACCATGAAATACCTCATCGCTTCCGACATCCACGGCTCGGCATACTGGACCGAGCGCCTCTGCGCCGCCATTGAGTCCGAGCAGCCCGACCGCATCGTCCTGCTGGGCGACCTGCTTTATCACGGTCCGCGCAACGACCTGCCGCGCGACTATGCTCCCAAGCGCGTGATTCCGCTGCTCAACGCCCTAGCCGACCGCATCATCGCGGTGCGCGGCAACTGCGACGCCGAGGTCGACCAGATGGTCCTCGACTTCCCCGTCATGGCCGACTACGCCACGCTGTTTGACGAGACCGGCCGCGAGCTGTTCCTGACGCACGGCCATGTCTTTGGCGCCGGCATGCACAACAGCGTCGACCACGCGCCCGCGCTGCCCGAGGGCTCCGCGCTCGTCTACGGCCACACGCACATCAAGGTCAACGAGGAAAGCGCCGCGCACCCGGGCCTGTGGCTCTTCAACCCCGGCAGCGTGAGCATTCCCAAGGACGGCTCGCACAGCTACGGCATCTACGAGGGCGGCGCGTTCCGCCACGTGATCCTGGAGGAGGACTAACCATGGTGCAGCATATGGCTCAGCAAAATGCCGAGGGCTCGCGCGATCTGTCCACGCTGATAGACGCGTCGGCCGAGCTGCAGCATCTGGTGCAGACCATCTGGCGTCTGCGTCAGCCCGACGGCTGCCCGTGGGACCGCGAACAGACACACCGCAGCATCGGCAAGAACATGATCGAGGAGGCCTACGAGGCACTCGACTGCATCGAGGCGGACGACGCAGTTCACCTACGCGAGGAGCTGGGCGACGTGCTCATGCAGGTCGTGCTGCATGCGCAGATCGCGGCGGATGCCGGCGAGTTTACGCTGGCCGACGTGGCGCGCGATATCGACGCCAAACTCATTCGCCGTCATCCGCACGTGTTTGGCGATGTGGATGCCGACAGCTCCGACGAGGTACTCAAGATTTGGGACGAGGTCAAGCTTGCCGAGAGGGCTGCCAAGGACAAGGCCGTGGCGGCAGGCGAGGCTGCGCCCGAGGGCCTGCTCGACGGCGTGCCCACGCATCTACCGGCGCTGATGCAGGCTCAGAAGGTGTCGCGCAAGGCGGCTGCCGTGGGCTTTGAGTGGGAGACGGTCCAGGATGTGTGGGACGAGGTCGCCGAGGAGCGTGCCGAGTTTGAGGCCGAGGCTCCTGGCTCGCCCGAGCGCGAAATGGAGTTTGGCGATCTGCTCTTTGCCCTGGTCAACGTCGCGCGCAAGGAGGGTATCGACGCCGAGAGCGCCCTGCGTGCCAGCACAGCAAAGTTCCGTCGCCGCTGGGCCGCGATGGAGCAGATGGCGGCCGATGCCCACGTGGATCTGACCGAGCTCTCGACCCACGGCCTCAACGACCTGTGGGATGCCGCAAAGGCGGAGGAGTAAGACTGCGGGAACGACGGGCTGACGCGCCTCATCGTTCCCGCTAAATTTTTCGAAAATCAAGTGTATCCCTCGGCTAACTTAGGCATAATGCAAAAAGTGCGACATGGCTAACTTACGGAGGCGCACCGATGGTGCACGGTCAGCCGGTCGCTTGCATCCACTACGTTTCCAAGTGAGAGGGAGACAACATGAGCGATATTATGGACGTCTACGGTCGCGAGGTACTCGACAGCCGCGGCAATCCCACCGTCGAGGTCGAGGTCGTGCTCGAGGACGGCAGCTTTGGCCGCGCAATGGTGCCTTCGGGTGCTTCGACCGGCGCCTTTGAGGCCTGCGAGCTACGCGATGGCGACAAGGGCCGCTACCTGGGCAAGGGTGTTTTGCAGGCCGTCGAGCACGTCAACAACGAGCGCGCTAACGCCGTCGTGGGCCTCGACGCCTTCGACCAGCGCGCCGTCGATGCCGCGCTGATTGCCGCGGACGGTACCCCCAACAAGACCAAGCTCGGTGCCAACGCCATCCTGGGCGTGTCGCTGGCCGTCGCCCGCGCCGCTGCCGAGTCGGCGGGTCTGTCGCTGTACCAGTACCTGGGCGGCGTCAACGCCCACCTGTTGCCCACGCCCATGATGAACATCCTCAACGGCGGCGTGCATGCTGACAATAACGTTGACTTCCAGGAGTTCATGATCATGCCGGTGGGCGCCCCGAGCTTTGCCGAGGGCCTGCGTTGGTGCGCCGAGGTCTACCATACCCTCAAGGGCGTGCTGCACGAGGCCGGCCTGGGCGACGAGGGCGGCTTTGCCCCCAACCTTAAGACCAATGCCGAGCCGTTCGAGTACATCACCAAGGCCGTTGAGAAGGCTGGCTTTAAGCCCGGCGTCGACTTCATGTACGCCATGGACCCGGCCTCGACCGAGTTCTACAACGCCGAGACCGGCATGTATGAGCTCAAGGGCGAGGGCGTGGAGTACACGAGTGCCCAGATGGTTGATTACTGGGAGAAGCTCGTCGACACCTATCCCATCATTTCTATCGAGGACGGCATGGCCGAGGAAGACTGGGACGGCTGGGTCGAGCTTACCCGCCGCATTGGCAACAAGGTGCAGCTGGTGGGCGACGACCTGTTCGTCACCAACACCGAGCGCCTCAAGAAGGGCATCGAGCTGGGTGCCGCCAACGCGATCCTGGTCAAGGTCAACCAGATCGGCACGCTCACCGAGTCGCTCGAGGCCATCGAGACTGCCAAGGAGGCCGGTTACGCCTGCATCGTGAGCCACCGCTCCGGCGAGACCGAGGACTCCACGATCGCCGACTTGGTCGTGGGCGTCAACGCCGGTCAGATTAAGTCGGGCGCCCCGTGCCGCAGCGACCGTATCGCCAAGTACAACCAGCTCATCCGTATCGAGGACGAGCTCGAGGGCAGCGCGCGCTACGCCGGCAAGGCCGCGTTCTACAACATTCGCTAGGCAAACGGCGTGCGCGGGGCGGGGCTGACTCGGATTCGCCTCGCTCCCGCCGGGCGCTGTTGAGCACCATTGGGCGCTGGGCCATATGGCTCAGCGCCTTTTTTATGTCGAGCAAGGGCCGCCGAAGGCGTTGCGCGCGCTCGTGCTATAACTAAAAGACTTAGCGCAAACAAACCTCAACCGCACAAGGCGCACATGGATCAGATTTACGACAACAGGTACTATTCCGCCGGTTCGCGTGAGCCGTCACCTCGCCGTGCGCGCACGGTGCAGCTCGGCGGGTCCGATTACGCCGGTGCCGACTGCTCCACGCAGCGACCGACAAGTGCCTCACACTCCCGTGCTCAAGTGAATACGTCGACGGACCGCCCGCTACGTTCGGTGCGCCCGGCGCACTCGGAGCATGCTCAGCGTTCCTCGGCTCAAACGCATGAAAAGCCGAGTAGGCCCTCGAACCGTCTTTCGGGCTCGGACTTCATGCATTACGCCAACGATAACGCGGTGGTCAAGGCAATCTACGACTTTACCCACGGTCCCCAGCGGGGGCTGTTTGTTGGCATTGTCGTCGCCCTGGCGCTTGTGAGCCTGTATTTCCCCGTGCGCGACCTGTATGTGGCAAAACGCTCGAGCGACATCTTGGCCAAGCAGGTCGAGATTCGCGAGCAATATAACGACGACCTGCAAAAAAGCGTCGACAAGCTGCTCTCGGAGGAGGGTATCAAGGACGCGGCATCCGAGGACCTGGGCCTGGTGATGCCCGGCGAGAAGAGGATTGAAGTGCAGGGCCTGGACGACGATTCGGATGCCTCGTCGAGCAAAAAGTCCTCAAACGCCAAGAAGGCCAGCGAAGTGGCCAAGGAAATCGAAGAAGTCGGTAAGGACGCGCCGTGGTACATCCAAGCGCTCGACATGCTGTTTGGGTTTAACGGCGTCGAGGGTCAGACGGTCGTGTCCAACGGCAAATAGCGCCCGGAGGGGAGCTCGCAATGACAAATTGCAAACGCTATAAGGTGGCCGCGATCGACCTGGGAACGGTGTCGTCGCGACTGGTGTTGGCCCAGGTCGAGGGCGGGGCAATCGTGGAATCGTCCAAGCATACCGAGATTACCGATCTGGGTGAGGGCGTGGACGCGACGGGCCGCTTTTGCGAGGCGGCCGTTGAGCGCGTGCTCGCTGCGTGCCGCATGTTTGTGGACGAGGCTCGTGCCTTTGGGGCCGCGTGCGTCTGCACCACGTGCACGAGCGCCGCGCGCGATGCGTCCAACGCCGCCCTGCTACTGGGCGGACTGCGCGATCTGGGGCTTGAGCCACAGGTGATTCCGGGAGAGGTTGAGGCGCGCCTGACATTTTTTGGCGTGGCGCACGACTTTGCTGGCGAGCGCATTATCGTCGCCGATTCGGGCGGTGGCTCCACGGAGCTCGCGACGGGCGTGTACGCGCCGGAGCGCGGAGTCTTTGCGCTGGAGGGAACGCGCTCGCTGGACATCGGCTGCCGCCGCGTGACCGAGCGGTTTTTCTCGGCACTGCCGCCGTCGACGAACAAGCTTGCGGCTGCCGCCGCGTGGGCGGGCGAGCAGTTCTCCGCCTATTTTGAGGGCCTGCCCAGCGACTTTGAGCGCGCCGAGCGCCTCGTTGCGGTGGGCGGTACCGTCACCACGCTCGTGGCGCTGGTCCACGAACTGGAGCCG
>CABQXG010000075.1 GCA_902468045.1 uncultured Collinsella sp. | reverse complement strand
TTGAGGAGCCCGAGGATCCCGAGGCCTACGAAGACGGCTACGAGCTCCTGGGCGAGGATCGCATCGTCGATCTGGGAGAGCCCATCAACGACGCGGTCGTCATGGACACGCCGTTCGTTGTCCTGTGCAAGCCCGATTGCCGCGGCCTTTGCCCCACTTGCGGTTGCAATCTCAACGTCGACCAATGCGATTGCGCCGCCCAGGCAGAGGCAGAATGGGCCGCTGCCACGGAAAATCCATTTGCAGCATTGAAGAATCTCAAGCTCGATGAGTAAAACTGTGGTAGTATCGCTACTTGCGCGTAATCGCCACACTGGATAGTTCATAAGGAAGGTCACTATGCCCGTACCTAAACAAAAGCAGGGTCGTATCCGCACTCACACCCGTCGTTCCGCCAACATGAAGATCTCGGCTGCGGCTCAGTCCACGTGCCCCCGTTGCGGCGCTGTCAAGCTTCCGCACCACGTGTGCCCCAGCTGCGGTTTCTACAAGGACCGCGAGGTTATCGTTACCGAGTAACGGTATACTCTGGATGCGATGCCGTTCCAAATGGAACCACAATGGCCGGCTCAATGAGTCGGCCATTTTTGTATAAGGAGCATGTATATGAGTAACGTTCGCGTTTGTGTAGACGTTGTGGGCGGAGACGAGAAACCTCAGGTTGTTCTCGATGGTATCGAGGCTGCGCTTGCCGCCGATCCCGATATCGAGGTCTTGGCAGCTGGTCCCGCCGAAATCGTCAATCCCTTTGCAGCTTCCCATGCACGTGTTGAGGCCCTTGAGGCGCCTGACGTTATCGCCATGGATGACGATCCCATTCGCGCCGTGATGACCAAGCGTAAGTCGTCGATCGTGCTTTCTTGCCGCGCCATTAAGAAGGGCAACGCGGATGCGTTCTTCTCCGCCGGCTCGACCGGTGCCATGACCGCCGCTGCCACCGCCTACGTGACGCCGTTTAGGTATCAGGCCGAAGGCAAGAAGCAGCCGGTGCGCCCCTGTCTGACCAATGCGCTGCCCAATCGCGCCGGCGGTCTGACGGTGCTGTGCGATATGGGCGCCAACCCCGATGTCGAGGTTGACGATATGGTACGTTTTGCCCAGATGGGTAGCGCCTATGCCCGCGTCGTCCTGGGCATCGAGCATCCCCGCGTGGGCCTGCTTGCCAACGGCACCGAGGACGAGAAGGGCTCCAACTTTACCAAGGCCTGCTTCCCGGCCATGAAAGCCGCCGTTCCCGGCTTTGTTGGTAACTGCGAGGGAACGGACATCACCTCAGGTAACTTCGATGTCGTCGTTGCCGATGGCATGTCGGGCAATATTGCGCTCAAGGCCACCGAGGGCGCTGCCAAGTTTTTACTGCAGGAGCTCAAGGGCGCCTTTATGTCTTCGCTCGGCACCAAGATTGCCGCGCTGCTCATCAAAAAGCAGATGCACGAGATTAAAGCCAAGCTTTCGGGCGACGCCAAGGGCGGCGCGATTCTTTTGGGCCTGCGCGGCGTGGTCCTGATCGGCCATGGCGCCACCTCGGTCGAGGCTGTTAGAAACGGTACGCTCGCGGCGGCCGAAGCCGTGCGCGCCGGGCTGGTCGAGAATGTCGCCAACTCTATGGACGGTATCGTTTTATAAGAGCGAGTAAGAGTGCTGTTATGTGCTTCGCGGCGCACGTCGTGGGGTAGAATCAGAACCGTGTCTTGGTACCGCCCGGGCGGTACCATTCTTTTGGTATTCATGCACTATGAGAGGAAGCGCTATGGACCGCTCCGAAATCTTCGACAAGATCGCCGAGGTCGCTGCTGACGTTCTAGGCGTCGATGTTGCCGAAATTAGCGAGGAGACCACCTTTGACGACCTCGATGCCAACTCGCTCGAGCGCCTGCAGCTGGTTACGGCTATCGAGGACGAGTTCAACCTCGAGATCGATGACGAGACCCTGCTCTCGCTCAACTCTGTCGCCGACGCCGTCGACGCTATCGAAGCTGCCAAGGAGGCCTAAGTCTTGGCTTTATCCGACCGACTTACGCGCGCCCAGGAAATCCTGGGCCACGAGTTCAACAATAAGGTGCTGCTGCGCGCGGCGCTTACGCATCCCTCGGCAGTCGAGGGCCAGCCGGTTTCTGCCAGCTATGAGCGCCTTGAGTTCTTGGGCGATTCCATTTTGGGCGCTGTGGTCGCACGCTCCCTGTTTGAGTCCTATCCGGAGTTTGACGAGGGCAAGCTCACGCGCTTGAAGGTGTCGCTTGTCTCGGGCGCTACGCTGTCCGAGGTTTCTCACGAGCTGGGCATCGACGACATCATCATCTTTGGTGCCTCCGAGACCGGTACCGGTGCGCGCGGCCTGCATTCGGCCCTCGAGAACGTCTATGAGTCGCTCGTGGGCGCGCTGTACCTGGATGCCGGCTGGGACGTTGCGGCGGAGTTCATTCACCGTACGCTTAAGCCGCATTTGGCTTCCGAGCGTGCCGAGCATCCTGCGAACCCCAAGTCGTTTTTGCAGGAGTGCGTGCAAGCCGACGGTCACGAACCTCCGGCGTACAAGCTCGTTGGCTCCGAGGGCCCGGCGCATGCGCCCACCTTTACCGCTGTGGTGTTGATCGATGGTATTCGTCAGGGTCGCGGCTCCGGCTCCTCAAAGAAGGAAGCCGAGGGAGCTGCCGCGCTCGAAGCGCTCGACCGCATGGGTTACACCACCAACGGCGTGATTCTGAACAAGAAGCACGTGTAAGCGAGGAACCGTGTATCTCAAGTCCCTCACGCTCAAAGGGTTCAAGTCGTTTGCCGACCGCGCCCATATGACGTTTGAGCCGGGCCTGACCGTCATCGTCGGTCCAAACGGCTCGGGAAAATCGAACATCTCTGACTCGATTCTGTGGGTCCTGGGCGAGCAGAGCGCCAAGCAGCTGCGCGGCCAGGCCATGGAGGATGTCATCTTCTCGGGCTCGTCGGCGCGCAAGCCGGTGGGTGTCGCCGAGGTCACGCTGGTGCTCGATAACTCGGACCATATGTTGCCCGTCGACTTTGACGAGGTCGCCATCACCCGTCGTATGTATCGCTCGGGCGAAAGCGAGTACCTCATCAACTCGAGTCCGTGCCGCCTGATGGACATTCAGGACATCCTGCATGATTCGGGCCTAGGCAAGGATACGCATTCCATCATCAGCCAGGGCAAGCTCGACGCCATTTTGCAGAGCCGCCCCGAGGAGCGTCGCGCCCTCATCGAGGAGGCCGCCGGCATTTCCAAGCACAAGCGCCGCAAGGAGCGTGCGCTCAAAAAGATTAAGTCGATGGACGAGCACCTGACGCGTGCCCGCGACATCAATAAGGAAATCGCCCGTCAGCTGCGACCGCTGGAGCGTCAGGTCGATCGCGCGCGCAAGTACAAAGAGCTGTCCTCGCGCGCGAACGAGCTTACGCAGATGCTAGCCGTCGACGAGCTGCGTTCGCTGCAGTCGCAGTGGAACGACCTGGAGAGCCGTTCCAAGGAAGGCGCCGCCGAGCTGGAGCTTGCGCAGTACTGCTTGGGCGAAAAGGAGCGCGAACTCGAGAAGCTTCAGGTCATGCTCGAGGAAAAGGGCCTGTTTGTGGGCGACCTTGGCGAGCAGCGCCGTCATATGCAAGATGTGGTCGGCCGCATTAACTCCGACATGCGCCTGCTCGAGGAAAAGGGCCACAACATGGTGTCGCGCCTGTCTGACATGCGCGGGCAGATTTCGAGCTCCGAGCATCAGCGACGTTGCGTGGTCGAGGAGCTCGAGGACGCGCGTGCGCAGCTTGAGGAAGTGACCGGTGCGCACATGCAGGCCCAGGAGGACGTTGACGCCGCTGGCCCTGCCGCTGCCGAGCTCCACGAGCGGCGCGTGGCGCTCGACAATCAGATTTCGCAGCTTACGCGTGAGCAACGCGATGAGCAGCGCGTAGCCGATAACGCCGCGCTCGAGCTTGCCAAGGTGAAGGATTCCTTGAGCAATGCCGAGGTCGAGGACAACATGTATGCCTCGCGCCTGGAGCAGATTGACGAGCAGCTCGAGGAGGTCACGGCCTCGCTCGAGAGCCGTCGCGACCGCGCCGAGGAGCTTGAGGGCGCTCTTGAGGAAGCGCGCCAGGCTCAGGTCGATGCGCGTGAGGCCACCGAGACGGCACGCGCGGCCCTGAAGGACCTGCGTGCCCGCGAGAGCGAGGCGCGCAACAAGTTGTCCGAGGTGCGCTCGGAGCTTGCCAGCCAAAAGAAGCTTGATGCCCGCATGGCCGACAGCTCGCCGCTCGTGAGCCGTCTGGTGGGTGCGTTGGGCGACGATGTCTCGGGTCGTCTGGGCGACGTGCTCGAGGCTCCGCGCGAGCTTGAGGGTCTGGTGGAGCAGCTACTTGCCGGCGATATCGATGCCCTGTTGTTTGATGACGCCGCCGCGCTTGAGCGTGCCGGTCGTGCGGCTCTGGACCAAAAGAAGGCCTCGGGTGAGGCGCTGCTGGTGGCGCGCGGCGTGAGCGGCTCTGCTGCCGCCGAGGCCGCTGCCGGTTCGCGTCTGGTCGATCGCCTTTCCGTGCGTGCCGGTTATGGCCCGATTGTCGAGGCGCTGCTCGGTGGCTATTACGTGGTCGATGACTTGGCTGCTGCGCTGGCTGCGCCTGTCATTGACGGTGTGACCTATGTGACCCCCGATGGCGCCCGCGTAAGCTGTGGCGGCCTTGTGCGCGTGGGCCTAGATGCCGGCGAGGCGTCGGGTGCCCTGGAGCGCAAGCGTCGCATTCGCGAGCTGGAGGGCTTGGAGCCCGATTTGGCTGCCGTGTTTGAGCATGTGTCGGATCAGGTCGTTGAGGCCAATGCGGCCGTTGAGGAAGCGCGTGTCGCTGAGGGCGATGCCGCCGGCGAGATCGCCCGTCTTGAGGGCGAGCGCCGCTCGTTGCTCTCCGAGATCGGCCGCTTGGAGCAAAGCGCCAACAATGCCGAGGTCGAGCGCGTGCGCATCTCCAAGCGCCGCGAGCAGGCCGCAGAGGCCGTTCGCGCTGCGCGCCCGCGCGTTGACGAGCTCACCCGTTCGCGCGACGAGGCCCGTGCGCAGGCAAGCGACCTGGGTCTCCAGATTGCCGAGGCCAACGACGAACTCGACCGCGTTCGCCGTGACGATTCCGAGGCCGCCGGCAAGCTCGCCGACGCCAAGGTTCGCTTGGCCCAGACGAGCGAACGCCTGCGTTCGCTGAAGGGCCGCGTGCCCGACCTGGAGCATCGCCTGGAGGGCATCGATCGTCGTATCCGCGGAACACGCCAGGCTTCGCGCTCGCTCGAGCTGCTGCGCCTGCGCGTTGATCCCATGCACGAGCGTTATTCGGCCCTGCTGGAGCGCGCGTCGGATTGGGCAGCGCGCCTGCGTGACCAGGCCTCTCTGGAGGAGGCGGACTCCGCTTCGCTCAAGAAGACCATCGAGGATGCCAAGGCAGAGGTTGCCCGCGCTAAGGAGCGAGTCGATACCGCCTCCGCCACGCAAAACGAGTTCAAGGTCGCGCGTGGCAAGCTCGAGGTGCAGGTAGAGGCCGCCATTAAGGCCATTACCGCCGATGGCACCACGGTACTCGAGGAAGCGCTCATGCTTCCGGCGCCCACGGACCGCGATGCCGCTGAGCGCGAACTCAACCAGCTTGTGCGCCAGATCAACAACCTTGGTCCCGTTAACCAAGTTGCCATGGAGGAGTACGAGCAGCTCAAGCGCCGCGCCGATTACATCGAGGAGCAGCTGGCCGATCTGGAGAGCGCGCGCAAGGCGCTCACCAAGATCACCGTGGCCATCGACCGCAAGATGCGTAAGGCCTTCCTGGTGACGTTTGAGAAGGTTGACGCGAACTTCCGCGAGATCTTCGCTATGCTCTTCCCGGGCGGTCAGGCTCATCTGGAGATGACCGATCCCGAGCATCCTGCCGAGACGGGTATCGAGGTCGTGGCGCAACCGCGCGGCAAGCGCATCACCAAGATGATGCTCATGTCGGGCGGCGAGAAGAGTCTGACGGCGCTCGCCCTGCTCTTTGCCGTGTATCGCACGCGTACGGTACCGTTCTATGTGCTGGACGAGGTCGAGGCGGCACTTGATGACGCCAACCTGTCCAAGCTCATCGGTGCCCTCGATGTGCTGCGTTCCGACACGCAGCTCTTGGTCATTTCGCATCAGCGCCGTACTATGGAGGACGCTGACGTTCTCTATGGCGTCTCGATGCAAGCCGACGGCGTTAGCCGCGTCGTCTCGCAAAAACTCGATCGCGAAACCGGAAAGGTCGTGAATGCATAATGGGATTCTTCGATGTTCTCTCGCGCGGACTTGAGCGCAGCCGCGAGGCCCTCAACGAGGTCTTCTACTTTGGCGGCGAGGTCGACGAGGATTTTTGGGAGGACCTGGAGGACACCCTCGTCATGGGTGACATGGGCGCCGAGGTCGCCATCAAGGTTTCCGATGATCTGCGCGATGCCGCGGCTAAGAAGAACCTCAAGACCGCCCCGCAACTCCGTCGCGCCTTGGCCGAGCAGCTCGAGCAGCACTTTGTGCCCATCGAGCACGATCCGTTCTCCGATACGCCGAGCTGCGTGCTGTTTGTGGGCATTAACGGTGCCGGCAAGACCACGACGGTTGGCAAGATT
>CABQXG010000074.1 GCA_902468045.1 uncultured Collinsella sp. | reverse complement strand
CTGGCTATAGCTACCATGCCTACGGCACAATCGCCGCGTCGATTGACGCCGTCGATGTCGCCGCTATATGGACGGCTCTTAACACCTGCGGTTCGCGCGCCGACATGAGCGTAGGTTTTGATCTAGCCGACCGGCGTGCTGCCGAGGATGCCCTCATCGCCCGCGTCGTCAAGCGAGCCCGCAACAATGCGCAGGCGCTTGCGGCGGCATCGGGTTCTAAGCTGGATGGCGTCAAGCATAACTCCTACAACAGTCAGCTTGGCAGCATGGATCGGCTTTGCTATGCAAGTGCGGCCGATTTTGCGCTCGGAGCTCCTGCGGGATCGGCTGATTCCAAGGTGACGGTGCTGGAGCCAGAGCCTATCGAGGTCGAGTGCTCCGTGGATGTGGAATGGTGGCTGGAGTAGAGGGGCGAGCCCGGGCGAGCTCCGGACTTCGTAACCGAAATTCCATTTGTTAAACCTGGCGCCCGTGGGTAAAATAAAGTCGACGGCAGCCCAAGTGGTGGAATGCTGGGCAGCGCCGTTACTTCGATTAAGGGGTCAATGCCTTAGTGGCGTCGGCCCCTCTTTTTCTGCTTCGTACGCTGCTTGAGTGCCTCGGTAAGTCCGATAAGCGCCGTGAGGAGCGAGACCAAAGCGGTCAGGAGCTTCACGAAATCAGTTAGATCGGTCATGGGCATCACCTCCCGTCGCATGGAGGGCGCTGCCCGGCACATGGAACTGCTGTCAACAACTGCAATTCTATCAAAGTACTGCTATAAATACGAATATATGTTCGTTAATAACAGTGACACGATTCTCTCAAAGTGTGGCTTTACGCAAGGATGCCGGAAAGCCGTGCTGTGCGATTTCATGTCCGCACGGGTTCCTATCCTTACGGCAATGTAGCCGCCTATGTAACGAGCGGCAGTTGACGGAGAAAGGCCCTGACCGTGCCAGCTGAAAAGACGCCGGGTATCTCGGCCATCGATACGACGAACTTTGCGCGCCAGATTGTGCTGGACTTTGAGTTTGCGCCGGTGCCAAAGCAGCGCCAGCGCCGTGGGCTGCGCAATGAGATTATTGAGGCCGGCGCCGTCAAGCTCGATTACCACGGCAACGTTATGGGTGAGTTCTCGCAGTTTGTGCAGACAGAATTTACCGAAGGCGTTGCGTATCCCGTCCGCGAGCTCACAGGGATATCGGCTGTGGACACCGCGATGGCCGATCCGCTCTGCATGGTGATCAAAAGGCTCTACGATTGGATCGGTCGCTACTCCGCCCAGGTGGTTTGCTGGAGCGGGACGGACCGTCGACAGCTTTTGACCGAATGTCAGGCAAAGCACATCGACCTTTCCGCATTTCCTACGGACTGGGCCGACCTGCAGGCTTTTTACACCTCGATCATGGAAGTGGGCAGCCACGGGCGCGTCTCTTTGAGTGACGCAGCGACGTGGTTTGGCATCGAGTTCGACGAGTCGACGGGTCCCGCCCACAGTGCCCTGGCCGATGCGCACGTCACCGCCAAGTTGCTCAAGCAGGTGATGGACGAGGACTACCGTGTGAGCCCGCGCGCCCAGGAAGTCCGCCAGCGGTGGGGGATGGGCTAGCGAGCCCAGACGCGCCTTTCTAGCAAGTGCCCCAAGCTGGGCGACCTGCTGCTAAAGCTGAAGGCGGAGGGGAGGTAAGGGGGGCAGACGGCCATCCGGAGGCACCTGATCGGCGGCCCCTCGGGGCTTGCCCGTATCGTAGGCAATGCGCCGAATGCCCGCCATAGAAATTTATCGATGGCCTATTACAGACTGTAATGGGCTTGAGCCATCCCGGGGAAATTGCCGCGTGACCTATAATGTTCGGAACAGTTAAATGCGCTTTTTGCAATTGTGCAGATAGGTTTTGCTATGGTTTTCGATAAAGAGGCTTCGTTCGAAGAAGCGGTCATAACCGTGCTGAAGCAGCACGGCTGGGACGACGCGGGAGGTGTGCTTCGCTATCCCACCGAGCAGGACCTCATCGACAACTGGGCGAAGATTCTGTTCCAGAACAACGCCGACATAGACCGTCTGAACGGCTGCCCGCTCACCCAGGGCGAGATGGCGCAGGTCATCGAACAAATCGAAACGCTCAAGACCCCACTCGCACTCAACGGGTTTATCAACGGAAAGACCGTCGCCGTCACGCGCGACAACCCCGACGACGCGCTTCACCTGGGCAAGGAGGTGAGCCTGAAGATTTATGATCGGCAGGAGATCGCAGCCGGCCAGAGCCGCTATCAGATAGCTCAGCAGCCGGTCTATCCTGCGAAGAACAAGATCCTGAACGACCGTCGTGGAGACCTGTGCCTGCTCATCAACGGCATGCCGGTCATCCATATCGAGCTCAAGCGCAGCGGCATCCCCGTCAGCCAGGCCACTGGTCAGATCGAGAAGTATGCCCACGAGGGCGTGTTCACGGGACTCTTCCGCCTGGTGCAGATCTTCGTGGGAATGACCCCTGACGAGGCGCTGTACTTCGCCAACCCCGGAGCGGGTGCGTTCAACCCCAACTTCTTCTTCCACTGGGAGGACTTCAACAACGAGCCCGTCTGCGCGGGCGATAAACCCGGAACCGACGAATGGAAACGCTTCACCTCCACTCTGCTTTCCATTCCAATGGCGCACCAGCTCATTGGCTTCTACACCGTGGCCGACAGTTCGGACGGCTGCCTGAAAGTTATGCGCAGCTACCAGTACTACGCAGCCTCCGCCATATCCGACAAGGTGCGCAGGTGCAAATGGGACGAGAGACCCAAGAGCAGCGCCCCGGGGCGCCCCGGCGGTTACATATGGCATACCACCGGCTCCGGCAAGACCATGACGAGCTTCAAATCTGCCCAGCTCATAGCCGACTCGCGCGACGCCGACAAGGTGATCTTTCTCATGGACCGCATCGAGCTGGGCACGCAGTCGCTCTCCGAGTACCGCGCGTTCGCAGACGACGCCGACGACGTGCAGGGGACCGAGAACACGCAGGTGCTGAAGTCGAAGCTCGCGAGCGACGACCCCAAGAACCGCCTCATCGTGACCTCTATCCAGAAGATGAGCAACGTGAAGGCCGGCGAGGGGAGAATCACCCAGGCGGAACTCAACCGCCTGGCCTCCAAGCGGATCGTGTTCGTCATCGACGAGTGTCACCGCTCCACCTTCGGCGAGATGCTCCAGGACATACGCCGCGCGTTCCCCAACGCGCTGTTCTTCGGCTTCACAGGTACGCCGATTCTCGACGAGAACCAGAAGAAGGGCTCCACTACCGCCATGGTGTTCGGCGAGTGTCTGCACCGTTACAGCATCGCAGACGGCATCCGCGACGGCAACGTCCTGGGCTTCGACCCATATATGGTGACGACCTTCGACGACCACGACGTGCGCGAAGCGGTCGCCCTAGAGCAAGCGAAAGCCGCAACAGTAGCCGAAGCCATCTTCGACGATCGAAAGAGCAAGGTCTTCTACTACTATATGGACTCGGCAAAGGTCCCCATGGGACCGATGGTCGACAGCGCCGGCAACCACATCAAGGGCATCGAGGATTTCCTCACCCGCGCCCAATACTGGCCCGGCACTCCGCACCACGAAAAGGTCGTAGAGGACATCCTGCGCCGTTTCCCGGTGCTCTCCCACGGCAATAAGTTCCATGCAATCTTGGCGACGAGCTCCATCCCGGAGGCGATCGACTATTACCGAGCCTTCAAGGAACGCGCCCCGCAGATGAAGGTGACCGCCCTTTTCGACCCGAGCATTGACAACAAAGCCGGCTCTACGGTGAAGGAAGATGCCCTGGTCGAGCTCATAGAAGACTACAACAAGGCATATGGCCAGGAGTTCACCATCCCCCCCTGGCCCGCCATGAAGAGGGATATCTCGGCGCGCCTGTCTCACAAGAAGCCCTACGTCAACGTCGACTCCAACCGCGACTCTCGTATCGACCTGCTCATCGTAGTGGACCAGATGCTCACGGGCTTTGACTCCAAATGGCTCAACACGCTCTACCTCGACAAGGTCATCGACTACGAGAGCATCATCCAGGCGTTCAGCCGCACGAATCGCCTGTTCGGCCCCGACAAGCCCTTCGGCACGATCCGGTATTACCGTCATCCCCACACCATGAAGGGCTATATCGAAGCGGCAGTGAAGCTATATTCGGGAGACCGACCGCTCGACATGTTTGTCCAGAAGCTGCCGGAGAATATCGCGTTGATGGACGCGCGCCTTCAGGAGATACTCATGGTCTTCGAAGCAGCTGGCGTAGGAGACCTCTCCAAGCTCCCCGCATCGCAGGAAGCCAGGCGCAAGTTCGCAAAGGAGTTCGTTGAGCTCAGCGAGTTCCTCGAGGCCGCGAAGGTGCAGGGCTTCACATGGGAGCAGGACACCTCCGAGTTTGAGTAGGAGCCGGAAGAAGGCGAGACGAGGGGCAAGTCCTTCTTCGTGCAACCGGTCATCGACGAGCGGACCTATCTCATTCTCGTGCAGCGCTACAAGGAGTTGTTCGCAGGAGGGGGCGGGCTTGGCGACGCGCCCGAAGCGCCCTACGAGCTCGATGGTCATATAACCGAGATCGACACGGGGCTCATAGACAGCGACTACATGAACGCGAACTTCGAGAAGTGGCTGAAATGCCTTGAGCAGGACGACGAGGGTCTTGCCGCCGCGCGCGAGGAGCTCCACCGATCGTTCGCGTCCCTAAGCCAGGATGACCAGCGCTTCGCCGAGCTGTTCCTTCACGATGTCGAGCGAGGGGACGTCGCCCTGGAAGACGGCAAGACGTTGAGGGATTACATCACGTCCTATGCCCGCAAGGCGAAAAACGCTCAAGTCGAGCGAATCGTCGAGGCGCTCGGCATAGACGGCGAGCTGCTTGACACCATGGCCGCGCTTGACCTGACGGAATCGAACATTAACGAGTTCGGGCGCTTCGACGATTTGAAGGACTCGGTGGACAAGACGCGCGCCAAGGCCTTCTTTGAGCAGAAGGAAGGCAAGACGCTTTCTCTTTTCAAGGTGAACACCCGTGCGGCGGCGCTGTTGAAGAAGTTCATCCTGGAAGGCGGCTTCGACATCGACGAATGAGCGGCTTTTTTGAACAGGCGAAATCGAAAGTTTGTCTATCTGAGGGGATGCATGCGACCATGCGTCCCCTCGTTTCAACTTGGGAACAGCGTAAGTTGGGGGAACTGCTTCTTTTCCAAAATGGTTTTAATGGCTCCAGCGAATCATTTGGAAGCGGGATTCCGCTTATCAGTGTCATGGATGTTCTTGATGATGAATTCATTACGCACGAGACAGTAAGGGGCAAAGCTCGCCTGAATTACGAAGAAGCTAGCCGCTATTGTGTTGAGTACGGTGATGTACTGTTTCAGCGCAGCTCGGAAAATCAGGAAGATGCCGGAACGTCGAACGTGTATCTTGACCAGCATGTTCCATCCGCTTTCGGAGGATTCGTGATAAGAGGTAAAAAAGTCGATGAATATAACCCCATTTTCATTAAATATCTTCTTGGCTCCTCTTTTATTCGCGAGCAAATTACTCACAGAGCTCAGGGTGCTCAACATATCAATGTGTCGCAGGATACCTTAGCCGGTGTTGTTCTCTTGATGCCCTCCATGCGCGAACAGGAGGCTGTCGGATTGGTTTTCCTCCATCTCGCTAACCTCATCACCCTTCATCAGCGTGAGCCACGGTTTGCTGATACAGGTTAAATTAGAGTCGAAAGAGCCCTCATGACGATGTCAATGTCCTTGTTCTCGAGCTCTTGAATGACGTGCAGATAGGTTTCCTGAGTGGTGGTCATGCTTGCATGGCCGAGCCTTCGGGACACGCTGGCGATAGAGACACCGGCGAACAGTAGAAGTGATGCGTGCGTATGCCGCAGTCCATGGACGGATATGGTGGGCACGCCAACATTTTTGCAGTGGCGCGCCAAAACGCTGTTAGCCGTCGAGTTATAGACCTTTCCCTTCACAAATATGGGCTCGGTCGGCGGAAGGTCTTTGAGCAGTCCAGAAAGTTGCATGATGAGTTGCCAGTCGAGTTGAACCTTTCGCATCGATGAGGCGTTTTTCGTGGGGACGAATCCGCCACCGTTCTTGTAATCCCAGGTCTTGTTCACCGAGAGCGTTTGATGGGCGAAGTCGAAGTCTTCGGGAGTAAGCCCAAGGGCCTCGGAGAAGCGCAGGCCCGTTTTAGCGACTATCAGAATAAGCCAATCCCAACTCGGCCCGCCTGATAAATCAAGGTCGCCGAGCATGGCATGAAGCTCAAACTGGTTGAGATACTTGATCTTTTTCGCCCGCGGCTGTTTCCCTTTGATGATGGCCTTGCGCGTAGGGTCACGGGGAATGAGCCCTTCGTCAACTGCATCAAGGATCGCCCCCTTAAGCTGATGGTGGAAGTCCATGGTTGTCTGGCGCTCGTGGTGTTCTGCGTAACCATTGATGAGCTGCTGGTACGAGGTCCGGTCGAGATCTTTTATCTTGAGGTCTGGAATCAGCTTGGCAAGCCAAGACTGCGTGAGCCGGTACTTTCCCATGGTGACCTCACGGATGGCTCCTTCTTTGTAGACGCTAATCCATTGCGAGTAGTAATCGCAGAAAAGCGATTCTCCATTGATACCGATTGGCATTTTTACCCTC
>CABQXG010000073.1 GCA_902468045.1 uncultured Collinsella sp. | reverse complement strand
CGCCCTGGCAGCCAATAGCCACGTAGAAGGCCTTAAAGTCCTGCGCGCGCAGCTCGTCGAGCGTCACATCGCGACCGACCTCCACGCCATAGCGGAACTCGGCACCCATCAGGCGAATAATCTCGACCTCGGCCTCGATAACATCCTTCTGCAGCTTAAAGCTGGGAATACCGTAGGTGATCATGCCGCCCGGGCGCTCGTTCTTCTCGAATACGACGGGCTTATAGCCCTTCTCGGCCAGGTAGAAAGCGCAGGACAGACCGGCCGGTCCGGCACCGATAATGGCGATCTTCTGGTCGAAGCCGCCGGCACGCGTCGGGGTCACCACAGGTGGGACATAGCGGGTCGCGGCGTCCAGATCGCGCTGGGCGATAAACTTCTTGACCTCGTCGATGGCCACGGCGGCGTCCACACGGCCGCGGGTGCAGGCGTCCTCGCAGCGGCGGTTGCACACACGGCCGCAGATAGCGGGCAGCGGGTTCTCGCGCTTGATGAGCGCCAGCGCCTCGTCATAGCGACCCTGCGCCGCGAGCTTCAGATAGCCCTGAACGGCAACGTGAGCGGGGCAAGCCGTCTTGCAAGGCGCGGTGCCGGACTCGTGCGTCTCGATACGGTTATCGTTGCGGTAGTTGGGCGACCACTTGGTGTGGTCCCACTTGGTGGCATCGGGCAGCTCCTGGCGCGGATACTCGGGCACCTGTCCGCCGGCCTTTTTGCTGCAGAGCTTCTGGCCCAGCTTAGCGGCGCCGGCCGGACACACCTCAACGCAGCGACCGCAGGCCACGCACTTATCCTTCTCGACCTTGGCGACATAGGCCGAGCGCGACAGGTTGGGCGTGTTGAACAGCTGCGAGGTGCGCAGGGCGTAGCACACGTTGACGTTGCAGTTGCAGATGGCGAAGATCTTGTTCTCGCCGTCGATGTTGGTGATCTGGTGCACAAAGCCGTTGTCCTCGGCCTGGCGCAGGATGTCGTAGACCTCGTCGCGGGTCACGTAATGGCCACGATCGGTCTCGACCACGTAGTCGGCCATATCGCCCACGGCGATGCACCAATCGGCCGGGTCGTCGGCGCAGCCCTCACCCATCACGCGACGGCTCGCGCGGCAACTGCAGGTGCTGGCGGCATACTTGCCCTCGTATTTGTCGAGCCAGTGCTCGATATGCTCAATAGGCACCGAGGTGCTCGCGGCGTCAATGGCCTTCTCTACCGGAATGACGTGCATGCCGATACCGGCGCCTCCGGGCGGCACCATCGGCGTGGCCTTGGACAGCGGGCCCTTGGATGCCTGTTCAAAGAACTTAGCGTAGACCGGGTGCTCCTCGAGCTGGCTCACGCGCATGTTGAGGAACTCGGCGGAACCCGGCACCAGCATGGGCAGGACCCACTGCTTGGCGCGCTCGGGATTTTCCCAGTTGTACTCGAGCAGACCCGTGTAGCTCATGTCGTCGAGCATCTTCTCGATATCGGCCTCGGGCATGCCGGTGAGCTTGACCATCTCGGGCAGCGTATAGGGACGGCGCATCTTCATCTTGCAGAGCACTTCGGCCTGCTCGTCGGTTGCGGCCTCGGCAAACGACCAGTACTCGTAGCCCAGCAGCTCGTCGCGATGCAGCAGGCGGTTGGTGCAGTGCTCGCACAGTTTGACGATGGCCTCGCGCGGATGCTCCGGCAGCGGCGGTACAAACTCCGCGCCGATATCGGGCTCGGTATAGCTAATCCCCGGTCCGTTGAGAATCATGGTTGTCCCTTCTCTTGCCACAGCCCGGCGAGACCGCGGCACCCCTCTATTTTGCAGGCCGGGCATGCCCCCATGCCGTTCACCCGCCATTAGTTGACATTGTGTCAAAAATAGTATTGACGAACCGTCAACAATATTCAAGACTGTTAGGCGAACGGTCAGGCAAAAGAGGATGAAAGGCGGCAAACGCATGGGCAACAACACAGCAGATACCTCTGCGGTCAATGCCGTCCCCGCATCCGATAGCGCGGCAAAGCGCTTGACGGGCGACGAACGCCGTCGCGAGATCCTCGATGCCGTGCGCACCGTAAGCTCCGAGCTGGGCGTATCCCACCTATCGGTATCGGCCGTGACCAAGCGAGCCGGCTGCACGCGCTCGCTGTTCTACCACTACTTCGCCGACATGGACGCCGCCGTCACCGCCGTCATGGACGAGGCAATCGACGGTTTTATCTCCGAGCTCGAGCAGTGGAATGCCAACCGCACCGTCGGCGATATCGAGGGCGCACTCGACACCGTCGCCCCGCTCTTTAAGCGCCTGGTCGCCAGCGGCCACGAGCTGCCGAGTACGCTCACCTCCAGCAGCGGTGCGCTCTACGGCGGCTTTCTGCACAACGTGGTCCAACGCGTGGCGCAGTATATCTGCGACACCACCGTGGTGGATTTTGTCGCCCATCATGAGCTACGCATCGACCATGTCTACGAGACGTTCTACACCCTCATCATGGGGTTGTTGATGTATATCCGCACGCACCCCGATGTGCCCGACGAGACGGTCAAGGAAATCATCGCCTCGACACTCCACATCGAGGGCTATACCGCCAAGTATCCGGAGCGCAAGCCCCAGAACTGACGACATTTGGCCAAACTGCCCGCGATCAGAAGAGGGGCCGCGGGCGTGTGAAAGGAGAGCAGCATGCTGTTCGATGTTTGGGGTAGCGATACCCTTATCCACTGGGCCGGCTGGGCCATGGTCTTTATTGGCCTGATCGTGCTCAACGAGGTCGGCCGCCGCACCAAGCTGGGCGCGGCAATCATCTTTGGCGTGGCTCCGTTGGCCATGACCATCTACTGCGTCGCCATCGCCATCGGCGTCTCACAGGGCGCCGAGTGGGCGCTCACCAACCCCACCCATGTGTACCAGAACAGCTGGTTCCACTACGCCAAGGTGTACGCGGCTCTGGCCGGTTGCTGGGGCTTCATTGCCATTAAGTACCAGTGGGGCAAGATCGGCAAGGCGCATTGGTTCCGCGCGTGGCCGTTTGTGATCGTCGCCATCAACATCATGATCGCCGTCGTGTCCGACTTCGAGAGCGCCTATCACTTCTTTGTCCTGGGCCAGTCCACCTGGGTCACCTCCGAGGGTGCCACGCAGCTTGCCGGCTGGAACAACGTGTTCAACGGCATCGCCGGTCTCATCAACATCTTCTGCATGACCGGTTGGTGGAGCGTCTACGCCTCCGAGGATCAGACCGACATGTTGTGGCCCGACATGACTTGGGTCTACATCATCGCCTACGATATCTGGAACTTCTGCTACACCTACAACTGCCTGCCCACCCACTCCTGGTTCTGCGGCTTTGCGCTGCTGCTGGCGCCCACCGTCGCCGCCTTTATCTGGAACAAGGGCGGCTGGATTCAGAACCGCGCCTTTACGCTTGCTATTTGGTGCATGTTTGCCCAGGTGTTCCCGTACTTCCAGGAGGAGTCCATCTTTGTGACCCACTCCACGCTCGACCCCGGCGCCGCCACCGCGGTCTCGATCGCCGCGCTGATCGCCAACGTCGCCGCAATCATCTACATCGCCTACCGTGCCAAGAAGCTCGGCCGCAACCCCTACAAGCAGGACGTCTTTGAGGGCACCAGCGATTGGGAGAAGGCCACTGCCCGCCGCGCCAAGGTTGATTACGCGCACGCCGAGTAACGTGTTTATTCCGTCCACATTTGGATGTAGGCAAACTTAGCCGACGCCGCAATCGCGCGTCATGCGCAGCCCCGGAAAGCGATTCGCCCGCTTTCCGGGGCTTTTTGTTGTTGTACTTTCATTCAAAAACATGCGCATATATAAAATCGGATTTCAAATCCTGCGGCGGCTCTATGGGGTCCCGTTTTTGGGTACAGTGTTGTCCCGATATTGAGCTTGGGGGATATATGAAAGATGAGACGATGGGCCAAGAGGATGCGGCCCAAGATGCAGAAGCGTGCGCCGAGGCCCTGGAGAGCCTAGACCAGATCGCGCTGGCCGAGATTGCGTTTGACGATCCGAGCGTTGATGTGCAGGATGAGCCAGAAATCGAGGCGCAGCCCGATGATCAGGATGCAAAAGACGATAGCGCCACGCCCACCGAAGACGAGGCGGGGCACGAGGAATCCGAATGCAAGGCCGACGACCAGCCCGAATCCGACACGAGCGAGGAAACCATCTTGCTCGACAGCTTACCGGCCGAAGATTCGCTGACCCGCGAGCTTCCCGGCCTGGGCTCCGCGCCTGCCGTGGACGAGACCATCGCCATGGGCGATATTCCCCTACCGTCCGTCCCTTCGGCACGCGAAGCCGAGGTTCGTCATCGTAAGATGCCGCCCAAGCGCCGCAACCTGATGGTTGCCGGCGTTGTGGCCGTCGCGCTCGTCGCCGGCGGCGCAGGCTATGCTGCCTGGAACGGATATCAGCAAGAGCAGGCTGCCGCTGTCGCCGCCAGTGCGCACACGATGATGTCGGTGCAGATTGGCGTGCATGCCGCAGGGCTCGACTGCTCAACTGGTTCCAAGATTCCCGTGCAGGTGAGCGGCCAGGATTCCGACGGTTCTTCCGTGAGCGAAACGCTCTACGTTGACGAGCATGGTCGCGGCATTAAGCTGCTGCCCGGCGATTACACGCTCTCCATCGCTGGGTCCCCCATCGCAGCCGACGGTACCATTTACACCGTGCCGACCACCAAGACGCAGGTCACCATTAAGAGCGATGGACAGGATTTGAGTGCCCAGGCCACCTTTAGGCTCAAGGTGCCTTCGGCCGACACGGTGACTGACGACCAGATCGATGCCGCCGCCAAGTATGCCGAGGAAGGCGGCGCGAGCTCTGCCGCCGCGGCAAAGATACTCCAGCAGGCGGCAATTACACGCCGCGATGCCGCCGCCAACGCCGTAAGCGCAAGCGAAGCACAGTCCGCCCGCGATGCCGACGCTCGACACAAGGCGACGGACCTGTATCAGCTCGATATTCCGGTTGAGTGGTATGGCAAAGTCGCCACCTGGCAAAACGGCAGTACGCTGTGCATTTATCTGGACGGCGACACCAACACACCGCTCGTGACGCTCGTCGCGGTGCGCGACGGCGAGACCTTTACGCCCGACGACGGCGATACGGTTTTGGGCACGGTCAGCCTAGGTAACGGCTACACCGTCTATGCGAGCGGTCCTGTCTATCCGTACGTGATTCCGCAAACCGTTAATGGACGCACGCAGGACCCTGTGTCGACCTACCCCATGGATACGGCGATTGAGCTTGTCGAGCTCACGACCGGCAACCGCTACACATACAGCCAGATCAAAAACGACCTGGTCGGCAAAGACGGCAAGGCTGACGCCGCGACCAAACTCGAGACCGACTACCTCGCCCAGATTCTGATGCCGAGCATCAAGGCCCAGGATTAGCCGGGCGCATCATGGTGCTCCCCAACCGTGATAAAGGGGCCAGGAGGTCCTGGCCCCACGATCCGTAGATGATTAGGCAAGGAGCCACTTCCATGCGGGCACAACGTGTACCACACCGTGTTCGCATGGAATATCGGCCTGCTCATCCATGGTAACGATTGCCGACTCGCCAAGATCGAACTGGGCCATCGAGGCATCAAGCGCGGCAATTTCGCGCTCGCGCGTTTTCTCACTTGCCATATCCACACTCACCTGAATCAGGCTATAAGCCCGCATGAGAAGTGCGTCCCCAGCCACAAAGTCCACCTCATGGCTTTTGCTCTTCTCTTTGATCAGCAGGCGGCAGACCGAGCCGGTCCTCACCGCGGGAGTCCTTCTTCTTAGCGCATTGAACACTGCGGTCTCGAGCCTCTGGCCCTGGTCCAATGCTGATGCGGGAGAGAATGCTCCAAACATCGCAGGGTCGACAGCGTAGACCTTAGACGCAGACCGCATGTTATTTGCCAATGAACGCGTGAACTCCGGCACAGAAAATAACAGGTAGGCATCCTCATAATACTCAAGTAAATCGCTGAGCGAATTACGACTGACGGGTATCTGTCTGCTCTTGAACTCGTTGTACACTTTGTTCACTGACAGCTCTCGTCCCGAAGATGCCATACACCGCGTTAGGAACAGCGATGCCAAGCGAGGGTTCTTGACGTCGTAACGCTCAACGTCGTCCATAGCGACCGTTCGCGAAGCATATTCCTGTAGCAGCTGAATCGCGTCTGTGGGCGTCTGCTCAAGTGTCGCGATGAATCCCCCTCGTTCAAGATATCCGATCAGATGATGTCGAAGCAGCGCTGCATCGCTTGGGGAAAAGGTCGCATCTGGCTCGAAAACGTTCCCCGTCTTATATCGAACGTATTCCGAAAAACTCAACGGAAAAGCTCCCGTATAAGAGAACGACCCCTGAACTCGCTCTTAAGCTCTGAGGACAGCATCTTAGAAGAAGATCCCGTCACATAGACGGTCGCTTTCTCCGTATCGACTACACGCCGCAGAAACGCACCCCATTCGGGAATTTCCTGGATCTCGTCAAAGAAAATGTAAGCGCCCTCGGTTCGAGCAGCAGGATACAGCGCATAGAACGTGTCGAGCACGTCCGCCAGCAGCGATGACTCATACGGGCGCAAGCGCTCGTCCTCAAAATTAAAGTAAAGCATCCGGTCAAGCTCGACGCCCCGGCCCTGAAGCCGCTGCATCTCCTGATACAGGCGATACGTCTTTCCACAACGGCGGGCCCCCACAACCA